>JAQVDB010000016.1 GCA_028698525.1 Clostridia bacterium | reverse complement strand
CATTAAAATTTAATAATAAGTCATGTTTGCATCAATTAATGTTATAATATAGAATATATATGTGAGTTTTAGTATGTAAATGTGTTGTTGAAAGGGAGGTTAATAAATGACCGGTAAAATAGAAAATGAGCTGGGAAGTATTAATATAAGCGATGAAGTGTTGGCTAATTTAGCCGGCATAGCAACTACTGAATGCTATGGCATAGTAGGAATGGCAGCCAAGAGGGCTACCGATGGATTAGTGCAACTGCTTGGCGCGGAAAACTTGAGCAGGGGTGTTAAGGTAAAGTCAGAAAATGATGAAGTTCTAATAGATCTATTTGTTATTGTTGAGTACGGTGTATCTATACAGGCCGTTGCAGATAATGTAATAAAAAAAGTTAAGTATACTATTGAAAATTTAACCGGTATGAAAGTAAACACTGTAAATATACATATAGAGAGTGTAAGGGTATAAGAGAGAAGGAGGCACAACTTTGGAACTACAGTATGTTGATGGGAAAATTTTAAAAAACGCTTTAATTTCTGCAGCGTGTCTGCTCGAAAAGAATAAAAAACAGGTGGATGCTTTAAATGTATTTCCTGTACCAGATGGAGATACAGGTACGAATATGTCACTTACGCTCATGGCTGCAGCTAATGAGATTAAAAAGTCAGACAGTTTAAATATTGAGGAGATTGCTGATCTAGCTGCAAAAGGATCCTTGAGAGGTGCTAGAGGAAATTCCGGAGTTATACTTTCACAGCTGCTCAGGGGTTTTGCAAAAGCTTTGAGAGGCAAAAAACAAGCGAGTACACTAGTATTAGCAGAGGCGTTTCAAAAGGCAGCTTTAACTGCATATAAAGCCGTTATGAAACCCACGGAAGGTACTATATTAACAGTTGCTAGGCAAGCTTCGGAGCACGCTGTTAGAATAGCTCCAAATGAAAAAGATATAAATAAGTTTATGGCTGATGTTGTTAAATCTGCCCAAAGGTCTTTGGAGAAAACTCCTGATATGCTGCCGGTATTAAAACAGGCCGGAGTGGTAGATGCAGGGGGAAAGGGGCTTATTTATATATTGATGGGTGCAACTCAAGATATATCAACGGATTTTGAGATCGCTAGCGATACAGTTCATCCAGAGGCAGACGCCACGGTGCATATTGATGATGAAATAGTATTTGGCTATTGTACCGAATTTATAATAAATGATACCGAAAGTACAAAAATCGAAACCTTTAGGAAAACTATATCAGGTTATGGAGACTCAATGTTGGTAGTTGGAGATGACTCTATCATAAAGGTACACATACATACCAATAACCCTGGGAAAATACTGGAATATGCAGTAGAATTAGGAGAGCTTTCTGATATCAAAATTGATAATATGAGGAGACAGCATAGAAGTATAGTTTTTAACGACCAAGATGATATCAATAACGAAGATGATAAAGTTACGGAAATCAAAGAAATTTCAATAATTGCAGTTGCTGCAGGAGACGGATTGAAAAAGATTTTTAAAGACCTAGGTGTAGACTATGTCATATCTGGCGGACAAACTATGAATCCAAGTGCAGAAGATATACTGGATGCAGTGGAAAAATTAAATTCTGATAATATTATTATATTGCCTAATAATAGCAATATAATAATGACTGCTGAACAAACAACTCACTTGACTGAAAAGAAAATACATGTGATACCTACCAAGACTATACCACAAGGCATATCGGCGCTTATTGCATTTAATCAGGATTTAGATGTCTATCAGAATGTAGAGCGAATGGTCGAAGCGCTAAACATGGTTAAGACCGGTCAGGTTACTTATGCTATAAGAGATACTGACTTTGATGGTATGAAGATAAAAAAAGATGACATACTTGGTATTTTAGATAAAAAGATAAACAACTCGGGCTCTGATATAGATAAAGTCGCTTTAGAACTGATAGATAGTATGGTAGATGATGATAGCGAAATTATTACAATATATGCAGGAGATCAAATATCTGAACAGCAAGGTGAGCAATTAAAAAAAGAGCTTGAACAGCGGTATGAGGATTACGAAGTAGAGCTTTATATGGGAGGGCAACCTGTATATTATTATATAATTTCTGTTGAATAAAATATTTTATTAGTTTTAAGGGACGAGCTGATTTTAGTTCGTCCCTTAAAACTAATAAGGGTTATCGGAGTGAGGCAATTTAAATGAATATATTAAACAATGATATAAAATATATAAAAGGAGTAGGACCTGCAAGGAGCAAATTGCTAAACAAGATAGGTATATTCACGGTAGAGGACGCTTTATATTACTTTCCTAAGGGGTATGATGATCGGAGCGAGATAAGAAAGATATCTGAAGCAAGGTTGGGGGAAAAAAACACATTAAAATGCAGTATAGTATCTGCCCCTGAAAATTTTAAAACTAGGAATAGATTGACAATAACCAAGGTGAGAGTAAAGGATGAAACAGGCAGTGCTTTTTGTATATGGTTTAATCAGCCGTATATGAAAACAAGATTTAAAAAAGGGGACGAATTTTTTATCAATGGCAAAGTAGAGCGAAGATTTGGACAAATACAAATCAATAGTCCAATAATGGAAAGTACTTCAACTGGTAAGAACCTATACACTTCATCAATAATCCCTATATATGGATTGACTAAAAATTTGTCTCATAATACTATGATAAGGATAATGAAAAATGTTGTTGATACATCATTAGATAATATTGGTGAAACATTTTCGGAGGATATATTAAAAAAATATAGATTAGTTCAAAAAAAGCAGGCGTTACACGATATACATTTTCCAGCCAATAAAAAAGCATATCTTTTGGCTAGAGAACGGCTTGTTTTTGAAGAATTATTTATGCTCCAATTAAGTCTGTTTTTCCTGAAAAAGAAAAATACAGAAAGCAAGGAAGGAATAAGATTTCTACGAGGAAAAGAAGAGATATATAAGTTTTTAGATACTCTTCCGTATAAATTGACCGAAGCCCAACAAATGGTAATGGACGATGTGATAAAAGATATGGAAGATAAATTTCCTATGAATAGATTGATTCAGGGTGATGTAGGATCGGGGAAAACGGTTATCGCAGTAACTGCAATGCTGAAGGCAGTGGTAAACGGCTATCAGAGTGCTATGATGGTTCCTACTGAAATTCTTGCAGAACAACATTATCAAACTGTCAAAAATATGCTCTATCCATTTGGTATCAATGTCCTATTGCTTACCAGTAGATTGACTGAACGGGAGAAAAGGATCCATTTGGAACAAATAGAAAGTGGAGTATCTGATGTAATCATAGGAACACACTCAGTGATACAAGCTAATATAAAGTTTAATAGATTAGGGTTAGTTATAACCGATGAACAACATAGGTTCGGAGTGACTCAACGGGCAGAATTGGCAAGAAAAGCAGAAAACCCTGATGTACTTGTAATGTCTGCTACGCCCATACCTAGAACACTGATGCATGTATTGTATGGAGATTTGGATATATCGATTATAGATCAATTACCTGCGGGACGAAAAGCGATAAAGACATATCATATATTCCCGTCAATGAGGAAGAGGTTGGAAAAATTTATACTTAATGAAATAAAAAAAGGAAGACAAGTGTACATGGTATGTTCTCTGATAGAGGATTCAGATAATATAGATGCTATATCAGCTGTTCAATTGTACGATTATGCAAAAAAGAGATTTAACAATATAAAAGTTGGGTTGTTACATGGAAAGTTAAAAGAAAATCAAAAAGAAGATATAATGGAGAAATTTTATCAGGGAGATATAGATATACTTGTGTCCACCACAGTAATAGAAGTAGGAGTGAATGTTCCTAATTCAACAATTATGGTGATAGAAAATGCAGAGAGATTCGGATTAGCACAGCTTCACCAGCTGAGAGGAAGGGTAGGGCGTGGAAATTATCAAGCTTATTGTATACTGATTTCTGATTTAAAAAGCAAGGTGGCAAGAGAGAGAATCAAAGTGATGGTAAATACTAATGATGGATTCGAAATAGCTGAAAAGGATTTAAAAATTAGAGGACCGGGCGAATTCTTCGGTGTAAAACAGCACGGAATACCTGAACTGAAAATTGCTGACCTCTCAAAAGATATAAGAATTTTAGAATTAGCAAAAAAAGCAGCCCAAGAAATCATAGATAAGAGCGATGAAAATGAGGAATACAAAAAGCTACTTTATATAGCAGTTCAAAATTTTAAAAACAAAATCAAACAAATAGCATTAAATTAAAATACATAAATTTCTAGTCTAAAATTTAAAATTTATGGGCAAAGTATTATTAGAACTTCAACAGGAGGTGAAATGATGGCTAGAAATAACAGAAAGCTGGTTCCGGAAGCTAGACAAGCTCTTGACCAGATGAAATATGAAGTAGCTAGCGAAGTTGGAGTAAACCTTAAACAAGGTTATAATGGAGACCTTACAGCAAAAGAAGCGGGATATGTAGGTGGAAATATGGTTAAGAAGATGATAGAACAAGCACAGCGCTCAATGGCAGGGAAATAATTTAATATTAATATAAATAAAAGAATAACCAGTATTGGTTATTCTTTTATTTGTTACAATAATTTGCTAGAGTAAAAACTAAATCAGTGGAGAAATTAATAACAGAAGATAAAACAGGAGGTGAAACAGTGGCCAGAAATACTAATCAAAAATTGGTGCCCGAAGCCAGACAGGCACTTGAACAGATGAAGTATGAAGTAGCCAGCGAAGTCGGAGTAAATCTTAAGCAAGGCTATAACGGTGATATCACTGCTAAAGAAGCAGGATACATCGGTGGAAATATGGTAAAAAAGATGATAGAGCAGGCTCAAAGATCCATGTCTAGTAAAACTTTTTAATAACATAGATAAAATAAGGGACGAATCGCATAATCGTCCCTTATTTTCATGCGTGTAGGATTTTATACGTGCTCCAAATCTAGCACACTATTTTAGCTTTTCCTGTTTGAGCGCTAGCGAGTTTGGGGAAAGCTTGGTATTTTCCAAATGAAATGAATATTAGTTACTTTAGCCGAATATTTATCGCATGAGCGTTTTCTATATATGTTCCGTACAAAAGTAAATGAGTTGCTCATAGATATTTGACAAAAAAAACTGGTGACTTTTGTCACCAGTGTCGGGAGAGGAGAAATTGAAGGAAGAGCTCTATGGGGAATATATACTGTTAAATAAACATTATTATTTAACAGTATATATTATTCTACAAAAACAACAAAATTATTCCCTAAACTGAGCTATACTATTAAAAACCTAGTAAATTTATGCTAAAATGAATAGAGTGAAAGGTTAGGAGGTAAAAACACAGGTTGAGAATAATTTCGGGTAGCGCAAAGGGAAGAAAGATAAAATCTATAAAGACGATGAATACTAGACCTACATCAGACAAGGTAAAAGAATCTATTTTCAATATAATTTATAATAAGGTGGATTCCAGCATTGTATTGGATTTGTTTTCCGGTACTGGCAATCTAGGCTTGGAATGTCTGAGCAGGGGGGCACGAAATGTAACTTTTATCGATGTTAGTCCTGTATGTATAAAGACCATATATGAGAATGTGAATTCGATGGGTTTTTCGGAGAGATCTACCATAATTAAAGGTAGGGTGGAGAGTAAATTAGGTTGCTTAAAAGGAAATAAATATGATTTAATATTCATAGATCCTCCCTATCTAAAAAAATTAGGTATTCCGGTGATTGAAAAAATTTCGGCATATGATATTCTTGATGAGCGAGGATTAGTAGTGGTAGAGCACAGTGCACGAGAGGTCTTCCCGCAGGAGGTTAAAGATCTTATCCAGTGGAAGAACAAAAAATACGGTGATACTTGTATAACTTTTTATATCAAAGGAGGCAAAAATGAAGATAGGAGTTTATCCGGGGAGTTTTGACCCGGTTACAAATGGTCATATAGATATAATTAAAAGATCAACAAAAATATTTGATAAGCTGATAGTAGGAGTGATTAATAACCCTAATAAATCACCTCTTTTTACTATGGAAGAACGAATAGATATGATAAGCAAGAGTGTTAAACAACAGAATCTAAAGGATATTGAGGTGAAAGGTTTTGATGGACTTCTAGTGGACTTTATGCGACAAAACAATGCTAATATCATTGTAAAAGGATTGAGAGCCGTTTCGGATTTTGAGTATGAATTTCAAATGGCTTTAATGAATAGAAAATTGGATAATGAGATAGAAACCATATTTATGATGACCAGCAAAGAATATTCATATTTAAGTTCTAGCATGATAAAAGAAGTAGGAAGTTTAAATGGTTGCATAAAAGGATTGGTACCCGATGTCGTTTTAAAAACTATTTTAAATAAATTGCGATAGGAGGCCATCAGTTTGGAGATATTAGATTTGTTGAATGAGTTAGAGGAGGAAATAGAGAACGCCTTTACAATTCCTTTTACTTCAAATGGATTGATAGATAAAGAAAAGATTTTTGGATTGATTAAGGATATAAGAATAAACTTCCCTGATCAATTGAAAGAAGCCCAATTTATAAAAACAGAAAGACAAAAGATATTAATAGATGCTCAAAAGCAATCAGAGATTATATTGAGTGAAGCAGAAGAGCATATCAAGTCCATGGTTAATCAGAGTGAAATTATCAAAAAAGCCGAAATACAGGCTCAAAAGATAATATCAAACGCAAACAAGAGCGCGAGAGAAATAAGAGTTGGATCAAGGGAATATGCCGATCAAATTTTGGACAAGCTTGAACGTAATCTGAACAATTTATTGTCGGAGATAAAAAATAACAGAGAGGAATTAAGAAGATAAAATTTTTTATTCTATTTTTTTAAAGGACTTATAGATTTGTTTGTTTATATAAATAATTAAACCTACTAATAAAATTAATACTGATACATATATAAAAGATTTAGAAGTAAAGGCGATTTTATCCCAAAAGGTTGAGTTGTGCATATCTACACTAAATACTGATTGAGTGATGACTTGAGAACGGATGTTAAAAAATGGCATTATCAGCAGGCTATAAAATCCTGCAAGTATGGACTGGATGATTTTAGCATATATATAAGGGGTGAGGGATATATCGGTTTTGCTAATAAAGCTGGCTGTTTGAGAATGAACTGATATTCCACCCCAAGTAATCACAGCAGCTGTGGCAAAAATTTTTTGGTGAATTGGCACCAAAGGTAAAGAACTTATTTTGTTACATCCGGTAGTGATTTCCAGAGCTCCACTTGCTATGCCTTTATACAATGTAGGGTGGATATTTAAAAATTTTGTACATATATAGAGAATATCTGATAAAATATTTACTATGCCTATATTAGAGAAAATACCTATCATTACAGAGAAGATTATTATGAATCCACCTATTGATAATATTGAATTTATAGAGTCTTTAATGGCGCTTCCCAATAGAGAACCAAAACTTTTTTTATTATTTATTTGAGCCTTATATAGTTGATGAAAGGCAGCTTTAAATATATTTGTTTTTATCGGTATGCTTTTACATGAATCTTTTTGGTATTTATAAAACCTAAAAATGATTCCTGTAGTTATACATGCCAGATAATGTGATATTAAAATTATAATGCCTACTTTTGTGGAGTTAAACATTCCTACACCTACAGCGCCTATTACAAATAGTGGACCGGATGTATTGCAAAAAGATAGCAATCTTTCACCTTGAATTTTAGTGATTACTTTATCCTGCCTCAATCGGGAAGTCAATTTTGCTCCCATAGGGTAGCCTGATGTGACACTCATAGCAAATACGAAAGACCCGCTACCAGGCACGTTGAACAATGGTGCCATCAATGGCTGTAGGAATATCCCTATAAAATTTACCAATCCTAGATTTATCAGTATCTCTGAACCCACAAAAAAAGGGAATAGGGCCGGGAAAACAACATTAAACCACATTTTAAGCCCGTCTAGTCCCGATTGATAGGATTGCTGTGGATATAAAATAATAAGGATGGTAAATACTAATGCCATCATTGCAGTTATGTATATTTTCATTGTTTTGGTTGTTTTGAATTTAAATAAAAGGATTGCCAGTATTATTGTGGGTATGAGTATCAATAGATACATATTATCCTCCGGTATATTTTAGGCCTTTCTTCATATATATTAATAGAAAATTTATTTTATGACTTTGATTCAGGAGTGGTGAACATGTACAAGATCGGATTAGCTCTAGGAGCTGGGGCTGCAAGGGGATTATCCCATATAGGTGTACTACAAGTATTTGAGGAAAATAATATTAAGGTAGATTGTATCGCCGGTAGCAGCATAGGTGCTTTAATCGGCGCTCTTTATTGTAGCGGTGTATCTGCACACATGATTGAAAAAATTGGAATGCAGTTAGAACAAAAAAAATATATGGATTTTATAGTTCCAAGAAAAGGATTTATTGCAGGCAAAAAAATTGTAGAATTGATAGATATACTGACGCAAAAAGCTGAATTTGAAGATCTAAAAATTCCATTATCAGTCATGGCAACTGATTTAAATAACTCTCGAAGTGTCGTTATAAGAGAAGGTAGCGTAAGTGAAGCTGTGAGGGCTAGTATTGCAATACCTGGTATATTTGTTCCGGTAGAAAAAGGTGACTCTCTATTAGTTGATGGAGGTGTTGCTGACAGGGTTCCTGTTCAAGCGGTAAGAGATATGGGGGCAGACATTGTTGTTGCAGTAGATGTTGGGTTTGCAGGTGCGCATAAAAAAGCTACAAACATTCTAGAGGTGATACTCCAGTCAATAGAAGTTATGGAATTGGAAATAGCTAATACCAAAATAATAGAAAGCGATTATTTGATCAGGCCGGATGTTAAAAATGTCAATCCTGCCAATTTTAATAATGTAGAGGAATGTGTGAAGCTGGGAAGAGAAGCTTCATTAGAAGTAGTAAATGAATTGAAGGCAAGACTATAGGATTACAGGTTTCATAATATGATCCATCCCTGCCCTCCTTTCTCTTTCATTTTGGTATCCCAGGGTATAAATATCTGTGGCGAATATTTCTTTTTGTATCATTTCTATCAAAAGTTTATTGGATATATTGAGGTGCTTAGGGATTTTATTTATCACAGGCAGGGAACTATTTTTATTTATATATGAAACGAGATGTGTAGCATTTCGTGAAAAACCTAATATTCTTATATACTGAGGACCTCCGTTTTGCATCAAAAGTTTGATTTTATTTTCGGTTATGTCCAGCATTATATTTACCAATATTCTGCTTAATCTGGTATATGCATATCTTTTAGTTTTGGTTTTTCTCAACAGTTCTCTAAGAAAACCGTATTTTTTTGAATTTCTAAGTATCCTATTTTCCAATCCTTCCGATATATCCATATATTTTAACAGATTATCTGGATCCTTTTTCCTTAATTCATATAATACTATTTGCTCAAATGAATCTAAAAAGATAGGTCCCCGTCCCATTTCAAATTCCCTGTGTAGAATTTCTAATATCGGCATTGGCATATTGTTTTCTAATTCTTTTGATTTAATTGAATTATTTTTTATTAATGTACGAATAGCCGTTGCACTGGATATTTTTTTGTTTAAGCGATGGGAACTATAGCTTGCTCCTTTTCTCTTTATAGTTATTGGTGTCATATTGCTGTCTATTCTTTTCAATGCCTTTAAATACTCTATAGCTAATATATTATTAGGAGAAGAAATTATTGATGACATATCCTCATTCAAGTAATGAGATATAGCCTGCTGTCTTGCCTTTGCAAAAGAATGTCCTTTTTTCAGATATCCCTTTAAGAGCCGTTTATAAGCACTAGGTTCATCTTTTAATATATCAGCTATCTTATTTAGCGATTGAATATTGCCACATTCGCTTCCGAAGGATATAAAATCAACTATATTTAAGCTATCAAGTATTTTAACACCAGCATAGGAAAACAATTCTCCGCTCTGCACTCCAAAGATTACTGGAAGTTCTACCACTATGTCGGCACCACCTTTCAATGCCATTTCAGTTCTTGCCCATTTATTGACTAGGGCGGCTTCTCCTCGCTGCATAAAATTTCCGTTCATGACACAGATTATGTAATCTGCATCTGTACGACGTTTGGTTTCTTGTATATGATAAAGGTGGCCATTATGAAAAGGATTATATTCTGATATTATTCCTGCTACTTTCATTGAATTCACCTCAGATATTAACTATAATATATATGATTGTTATAATTATATCAGTAAAAAGAAGGATTTTTAATATTAATGTAGAATTTTTACTGAGTTATGCAATTTCATTGTCTATATATTAACATTCAGAAAGGAGATATAATAATGACGCTTTTAGATCAGATAAAAGAGAAAGCGAAAACCAACAAAAAAAGAATAGTGCTAGCAGAAGGCGCTGAAGAACGTGTAGTTAAGGCTACTGAAAAAATATTGAAGGAAGGCATCGCAGAAGTAACCTTGTTAGGCGATGAAAAGCAGATAAAAAGCCTGGCTGACGGTTTGGATATAGCAGGTGCCCAGATTATTGATCCTGCTTTTTCAGATAAATTTGAAGACTATTCTACACAGTTTTGTGAATTAAGAAAGAAAAAAGGTATGACTATTGAGAAGGCCAGAGAGATTATGAAGGATCCACTGTATTATGGAGTTATGATGGTTAAAACCGGGGATGCAGATGGTATGGTGGCAGGTTCAATAAATGCTACAGGTGATGTATTGAGACCTGCTTTTCAAATTGTAAAAACAGCACCCGGCATTTCTGTGGTTTCAAGCTGCTTTTTGATGGTACTTAAAAACTCAGATTATGGAGAAAACGGGATATTGGTATTTGCAGATTGCGCAGTAAATCCCAATCCTGATGCAGAGCAATTGGCAGCAATTGCGTTATCCTCTGCTGAAACAGCAAAGAAATTGGCTGGAATAGAGCCTAAAGTGGCTATGTTATCTTTTTCTACAAAAGGGAGTGCAAGCAACGAATTGGTGGATAAAGTGGTACAAGCTACTGAGATAGCAAAACAAAAAGCACCTGACCTGATGCTAGATGGGGAATTACAGGCCGATGCAGCATTGGTTGAAAAAGTTGCAAACCTTAAAGCACCTTCAAGCAAAGTAGCTGGTCAAGCGAATATTTTGGTATTCCCTGATCTTCAGGCAGGAAATATCGGTTATAAGCTTGTACAGAGACTTGCTGGGGCAGAAGCTATTGGTCCTGTATGCCAAGGACTAGCTAAACCTATAAATGATTTGTCAAGAGGATGCAGTGTAGAGGATATAGTAAATGTGACTGCTATTACATCTGTTCAATCTCAGGAATAATATAAGGGGAGGTTAATAAGCAATGAATATATTAGTAATTAATTGTGGAAGTTCTTCGTTGAAATATCAGTTGATTGATATGGACAATCAAGATGTAATATCAAAAGGCAATGTGGAGAGAATAGGAATAGAAGGTTCTATTTTAAAACATAAGACTGCTGAAAACGGAGAAGTAGAAATAGAAAAGGATATGAAAGATCACACTGAAGCTATGAATCAAGTGATAAAAATGCTTGTTGATAAAAAGCATGGAGCTATAAAGAGCATGGATGAAATAGCTGCAGTTGGCCACAGAGTATTGCATGGTGGTAATAAATTTATTGAATCAGTTGTTGTTGATGCACAGGTAAAAAAAGCTATAAGAGACAATTTTGATTTGGGACCACTTCATAATCCTGCAAATCTGATGGGTATAGAGGCTTGCGAAAAAGTAATGCCTGATACTCCTATGGTTGCAGTGTTTGATACTGCATTCCATCAAACAATGCCAGAGGAAGCATATATGTATGCACTGCCTTATGAAGTGTACGAAAAATATTCTATCAGAAGATACGGTTTTCATGGAACATCCCATAAATATGTTTCTAGGAGGACAGCTAAATTTTTAAATCTTCCATATGATTCGATAAAAACTATAGTCTGCCATCTAGGCAATGGCTCAAGCATATCAGCTGTGAAAGATGGGAAGTGCGTAGATACAAGCATGGGGCTTACTCCTTTGGAAGGATTACCGATGGGCACCAGATGCGGCTCAATAGATCCGGCGATAGTTCCGTTTTTGATGACTAAAGAAAATATGTCTCCACAAGACATCGATGTATACATGAATAAGAAATCCGGTGTATTAGGTATATCCGGCATCAGCAGTGATTTTAGAGATTTAGAAGCAGCAGCTTCTGAAGGTAACAAGAGAGCAGAACTTGCATTAAAGATGTTTATATATAGCGTTAAAAAGTACATCGGAGCTTATGCAGCAGCTATGGGAGGATTAGATGTAATAGCTTTTACAGCAGGTATTGGTGAGAATACAGCTCTTATAAGAAAAGAAATTTGTGATGGATTAGATTTTCTTAATATCCATATTGACCATCAAAAAAATAAGGTTAGAGGAAAAGAAGCCATTATATCCTCAGATGATTCTAAAGTTAAGGTAGTTGTAATACCAACAAACGAAGAGTTAATGATAGCTCAAGAGACTCAAGAGATAGTTTTTGACAAATAAAGTATTGTTTGTCTTGACAAAGGTACTGACACTTATTATAATTGTTTTGTTTATACCATGAGGTGGTTAAATTGATGATAGATGTTTGTCAGATATTAAAAAACAGAGATAAAAGCATTGATTTTGAATTTAGCGTTCACAAAGGTGATATTATAATTGAATTTCCCGATATACAAAGTATAGGGCCACTAGTCATTGATGGAACTTTGACCAATGACGGAGAAAACTTGATTATGAATGGGAGCATGAAAGGTGAAATCCAATTGAAGTGTTCTAGGTGCTTGGAACCATTTACATTTGAAATTAATACTGATTTATTTCAAGAATTTACTATGGATGGGGATAAAGCTAAGGAACAGGATATTTATTTAATAAAGGACAACGAGATCGATTTAATGCCACTTATACAAGAAAATATATTGCTTTCAATTCCAACAAAATCTCTTTGCAAGGATGATTGTAAAGGATTATGTCAACAATGCGGTACAAATCTTAATTATCAAGACTGCAATTGTGTAGAGCATGATGATATCGATATCAGATTATCTGCTTTGAAAGACTTGTTTAAAGAGGATAAGGAGGTGGAACCTAATGGCTGTGCCAAAGAGGAGAACGTCAAAAGCGAGAAGAGATAAAAGAAGGGCTAATTATAAGCTTGCAAGTCCAAATGTGGTTACTTGCCCGCAATGCAACGAACCTAGATTACCTCACAGGGTTTGTGCTAGCTGCGGATATTATAAAGGAAAGAAAGTTGTAGACCAAGACTAAAAGAGTAGTGACCACTACTCTTTTAATTTTATGTATTTCATGCTGCATGTGTATAAATTTATCAACAAAAGTGTTGAAAACAAATAAAAAATACTATATACTTAATATTACTAGCAGGTACTAATATTAAGTACTGTTGTTAGGAGTGATTTTTATGTCACGCAAATCTATAGGAAAGAAGGAAAGACATAGATTACTGCAGAGAAAATTAAAAGAAGATCCGTTTTTGACCGATGAAGAGTTAAGTGAAATATTCAACGTGAGTATTCAGACTATTAGGCTGGATAGAATGGAGCTAGGTATTTCCGAGCTTAGAGAAAGAATAAAAGGTGTAGCAGAAAAAAATTATATGAAGGTTAAAACATTGGGAGGAAGCGAAATAGTAGGTGAACTGATTGATTTGGAGCTTGGGAAAAGTGCTATTTCTATCCTGCAAACAGATACTACTATGGTATTTGAAAAAACCAATGTTGTCAGGGGGCATTATATATATGCTCAGGCAGAATCTCTTGCAATAGCTGTAATCGATGCAAAGGTTGCCCTAACTGGTGTTGCAAATATAAAATACAAGATCCCGATTAAAGCAGGGGAAAAGCTGGTAGCAAAAGCTGAAGTTATAAGGGTAAGAGGCAACAAATATTTCGTATGGGTTAAAATAAAGGTAAAGCAAAAAGAAGCATTCAGGGGAAAGTTCATCCTTGTTTCTATAGAAAGAGAATAGGAGGAATTGTTCGATGAAAATAGCTGTGGATGCCATGGGTGGAGATAGAGGGCCTGAGGTAACTGTAAAAGGATGTATTGATGCTGTAAATGAATATAAGGATGCAGAGATAGTATTGGTGGGAAGCCAAAAAGCTATAGAGGGCTATATGGAAAAGTTTGGTTATACCGGTTCTAGGATACAGATATATAATGCTACCCAGCAGATATTAAATGAGGATGAGCCTGTGCGAGGGATAAAAACTAAAAAGGATTCATCTATGGTAAAAGGTCTTGAGATGCTCAAACGGGGTGAAGTAAATGCGTTTATTTCTGCCGGCAATACAGGGGCACTTCTTGCAGGGTCCTTTTTAAAAGTAGGCAGGATAAAAGGTATAAAACGACCCGCTCTTTCTCCTGTTATACCAACATTGAGCAAGGGTAGTTTACTTATCGATTCAGGTGCAAATACAGACTGTACACCAGTGCAACTCTATCAGTTTGCATTGATGGGTGCAGTTTATATGAATAAAGTGATGGGTGTAGATCGACCCTCAATAGGATTAGTGAATATAGGAACAGAATCCCATAAAGGAAATGAACTTGCAAAGGATGCCTTCAAAATATTAAAAGAAAGCGATCTGAATTTTTATGGCAATATTGAGGCAAGGGATATTCCGGCAGGCAAGGTTGATGTCCTTGTTTGCGATGGTTTTGTGGGAAACGTAGTATTAAAATTGATTGAAGGAACTGCAGGAGCATTGTTTTCACTGCTAAAAGAGGAGTTCACTAGAAACATATTTAGCAAGGCTGCTGCAGGTATTTTAAAGCCTGGTCTTAAGAATATTAAAAATAAACTTGATTATACTGAATATGGCGGAGCACCGCTGTTAGGAATAGACGGACTTGTCGTAAAAGCCCATGGCAGTTCAAATGAAAATGCTATAAAAAATGCCATAAAGCAATCGGTTTTATTTGATAAAAATAAAGTAATAAGTATTATTAAAGAACATTTGACAGAGGGGATAAATGATGGGTAAAGGTTTGTACACTGCAGGCATACTTGGAACTGGTAGCTATTTGCCTGAAACAAAGTTTACAAATAAAGACTTAGAAAATATGGTGGATACTTCTGATGAATGGATAACCAGCAGAACGGGCATCAAAGAAAGAAGAATAACAGATAGTAAAACTGCTTGTTCTGATTTGGCAGCAAAGGCTGCTATCAATGCATTGAATGATTGTAATATGTCGGCAAGTCAACTAGATCTGATTATAGTATCTACTGTTACACCGGATATGATGTTTCCATCCACAGCCTGTCTGGTTCAACAAAAAATAGGAGCCACAAGAGCTGCAGCATTTGATATAGAAGCTGCCTGTTCAGGGTTTATGTATTCTATATCTGTTGCAAAGCAGTTTATAGAAGGTGGAGTTTATGAGAACATTCTGGTGATCGGTTCAGAGACACTTTCAAAAATCACAGATTGGAGCGACAGGAAAACTTGTGTGTTGTTTGGAGACGGGGCAGGAGCGGCGGTAGTGTCTAGGGTACAGCAAGGATACGGTATAATGTCTGTTAAATTAGGTGCAGATGGTTCAGGGGCAGACCTTTTGAGGATGGAGGCTGGCGGTTCTAAAAATCCGGCCTCCATCATGACAGTCAAAAACAGGATGCATTATATAAAGATGGAAGGAAAACAAGTTTTCAAGTTTGCTGTTAAGACAATGGAAAGGGCAGCCCGGGATGTGCTCTCCCAATGTGAAATGGATGTAGATGATGTAGATATCTTCATACCACATCAGGCTAATATGAGAATAATCGATTTAGCAGCTAGGAAAATGAATATAAACAAAGAAAGAATATTCACAAACATTCAAAAATACGGAAATATCTCTTCTGCCTCAATACCTGTATCACTTGATCAGGCGTGTAAATTAGGCAGGATAAAAAATGGTGACAATGTTTTGCTTGTGGCTTTCGGCGGAGGTCTAACTTGGGGCTCCTGTCTAATAAAATGGTCTAAACATGATATCGGGGAGGAAATCATATGATATTGACAGAAATTTGTGAATTATTAGATATTAAATACCCCATAATCCAAGGGGGAATGGCTTGGGTAGCAACAGCTGAACTTGCGGGAGCTGTGTCTAATTCAGGAGGTTTGGGGATTATTGGAGCAGGGAATGCTCCTGTAGAGGTAATAGAACAGGAGATAAAAAAAGCTAAAAAACTGACACAACGACCTTTTGGAGTGAATATAATGCTTTTATCTCCATATTCAGAAGATATTGTAGAGCTTGTATGTAGTGAGAATATACCTGTAGTGACAACTGGTGCAGGCAATCCAGGAAAGTATATGGGCAAACTCAAGAATAAAGGTATAAAAGTTATTCCTGTTATTTCGTCTGTTGCACTTGCTAAGAGAATGGAAAAACAAGGTGCTGATGCTGTTATTGCAGAGGGACATGAAGCCGGTGGACATGTAGGCGAACTAACTACTTTTACATTGGTTCCACAAGTAGTCGATGGAGTGGATATACCTGTTATTGCTGCAGGAGGTATAGGTGATGGAAGAGGATTAGCTGCAGCCTTGAGTTTAGGCGCTAAAGGTATTCAAATGGGGACAAGATTTATATGTACTCAGGAATGTACAGTTCATATAAATTATAAACAAGCGATAATGAAGGCAAAAGATAGGAGTTCCACAATTACAGGATTAACAACAGGTCATCCGGTTAGAATACTTAAAAACAAACTTGCCCGGCAGTTTAAAAAGTTTGAAGATAATGGGATATCAATAGAGGATATAGAAAAATTAGGGGCTGGAAGTTTAAAAAATGCGGTTATAGATGGGGATGTGGATTTTGGTTCAGTTATGGCAGGGCAGATATCCGGTATAATTAAGGATATATCAAAAACTAGTCAAGTGATTGAGCAAGTAATAAAGGATGCGGAGAATACTATAGATAAGTTAAAAAGAATGAGTGATAAAGATGAGTAAGACGGCATTTATTTTTCCAGGGCAAGGAGCACAATATGTTGGAATGGGTAAAGAGATAGCTTTAAAGTATTCTGAAGCTATGCAAGTATATGATTCAATTGCCGGATTAATTGATATAGATGTGAAAGAACTCTGTTTTATAGGGCCTGAGGATGAAATAAATAAGACAGAATATACCCAGCCATGTGTTTTGGCTACTAGCATAGCTATCATGAAAGCGGTAGAAACGTTAAATATAAAACCCGATGTAGCTGCAGGATTAAGTCTTGGAGAATACTCTGCATTGGTGGCTTCAGGGGCTTTAGAGTTAAAAGATGCAATTAGAATTGTAAGAAAACGTGGAATGTATATGCAGCGAGCAGTCCCGTTAGGCAAGGGAGGTATGTCTGCTGTTATTGGATTGCAAAGAGAGGAGGTAGAAAGCTGCTGTGAATTATCACGGCAAAATGGGGTGGTACAAGCAGTAAATTATAATTGCCCTGGACAGATTGTAATTGCAGGAGAAATGCCTGCTTTAGAGAAAGCGGAACAACTTTGCAAAAAGGCAGGAGCACGAAGAGTAATTCGCTTGAAAGTAACTGCTCCGTTTCATACTGTTCTGTTAAAAGGGGCAGGAGAGAAACTAAAATATGCTTTTGAAAATGTGGAGATAGATAAGCTGAATATTCCAGTTGTGAGTAATGTGACAGCGGATTTTGTAAGTGCCGATCAGATAGTCGATATGCTCATTCGTCAAGTGAGCAGTCCAGTGTTTTGGGAAGATTCTATAAATAAGATGATCGATTCAGGTGTAGATACATTTATTGAAATTGGTCCAGGCAGGATACTGACTTCTTTTGTTAAAAAGACAAATAAAAATGTAAAGGTTTTTAATGTTGAGGATAAAAACACATTTTTGAAAATAAAAAGTGAATTTAGGAGTTGATTAAATGGATTTATCCCACAAGGTGGCGGTTGTTACTGGAGGTTCAAGAGGAATTGGAGAGGCTATAGCTACAAAACTTGCTTCATTAAATGCTTCAGTTGTAATCAATTACAACAAAAATAAAGATAAAGCTCAACAGGTTTTGGAAAAAATCATTTCAAAGGGAGGCGAGGCTAGTATATATAAAGCTGATGTATCTAGTATTGATGAGGTAGAAAGTTTATTTGATTTCTGTACAAAAAAATATGGAAGCGTAGATATACTTATTAATAATGCGGGACTTACAAGGGATGCTTTACTCATCAGGATGAAACAAAAGGATTGGAATGATGTATTGAATATTAACCTAACAGGGACATATAATTGTACTAAAGTTTGTTCTAGACAGATGATAAAAAAGAGATATGGGAAAATAATAAATGTAACTTCTGTGGTGGCAATAGCAGGGAATGCTGGTCAGTCAAACTACGCTGCTGCAAAATCAGGGATTATCGGGTTTACAAAGAGTATTGCCAGGGAATTAGCTTCAAGAAAAATAAATGTTAATGCTGTAGCACCTGGCTTTATCGAAACTGATATGACAGCCGCTTTAAGCGATAGCGTAAAAAAGGAGATATTAAAGGATATTCCCTTAAAAAGATATGGCATGCCGGAAGATGTAGCGGAAGTAGTTGCTTTTCTGGCTAGCGAATCATCTAGCTACATAACCGGGCAGATAATAAATGTTGACGGAGGAATGATAATGTAATAATATCATATTGTGGCAGTGTGGTTGAAGGGAGGTGAAATGATGATTTTCGAAAAGGTTAGAAATACTATTGCTGAACAGTTAGGTATAGATGAAGAGGAAGTGTCTTTAGAATCATCTTTTATCGATGATCTTGGTGCAGATTCACTTGATATTGTAGAACTTATAATGGCACTAGAAGAAGAATTTGAGATGGAGATCCCTGATGAAGAGGCGGAAAAGATTACTACGGTGGGAGATGTAGTGGAATATATAAAAGAGCATTCTTGATCTTAAAAAGAGTCCCGAAAAAAGTTAGGGACTCTTTTTTATTTTATATATCTATAGATTTATGTCAAGTAAAAGGTGAAAGTACTGGGTGTACATGATGCCTACAATTATCCTAGTTATATTGCAAGTCAGGTTTAATATATACCCCTGGATATTTTCAATTGAAATGAGAAAATGATAAAAAGTTTACTATACGGGAGGTAAAACATGAGGAGAAGAGTTGTAATTACAGGAATAGGAGCTGTTACTTCAATGGGACTGGGCAAGAATCAGTTATGGGATTCTTTGTCGAAGGGGAAATCAGGTGTAAATTTAATTGATAGATTTGATGTTTCGGAATTTACAACTAAAATTGCAGCAGAGGTAAAAGATTTTCAACCTGAGGATTTTATGAAAAAAAAGCATGCTAGAAGGATGGATAGGTTTACTCAGTTTGCTGTAGCAGCTGCTAATATGGCTGTCAGGGATGCTGAATTGGATATCGAAAAGGTGGATAAGGATAGATTTGGTGTAGTGCTGGGAACGGGAATAGGTGGTATGGAAACTTTAGAGCAACAAGCAAGGGTGTTGCATGAGAAGGGCCCCAAAAGAATAAGTCCTTTTTTTGTGCCGGCTATGATAGGAAATATGGCGGCTGGGTTGATTTCAATCATATACAATGCTAGAGGTGTAAATAATACTTGTATAACTGCATGTGCATCTTCTACCAGTGCAATTTCTGATGCTTATAAATATGTGCAAAGAGGAGATGCGGATATAATGATAACTGGCGGTACAGAAGCCACCGTTACTCCGTTGGCCTTAGCAGGGTTTTGCAATATGAGGGCTTTGTCTACAAATAACGAAAATCCTCAACAGGCAAGCAGACCTTTTGATGCGAAACGGGATGGATTTGTTATGGGGGAAGGTTCTGGGATTATAGTTATTGAAGAATTAAACCATGCTTTGAAGAGAAATGCTGAAATTTATGCAGAAATAGTTGGGAGCGGGATGACTGCAGATGCATATCATATAACTGCCCCTGCGCCAAAGGGTAGGGGAGGAGCCATGGCTATGAAGCGTGCCCTAGAAGATGCAAATATAAATTATTCACAGGTAGACTATATAAATGCCCATGGTACATCCACTGTTTACAACGATAAGTATGAAACAGATGCAATAAAATCAATATTCAAAGAGCATGCTTATGAGGTTTGTATAAGTTCTACAAAATCTATGACAGGGCATTTATTAGGAGCAGCAGGTGCGATAGAGGCTATTGTATGCGCTCTTTCAATTTATAATAATTTTATTCCACCAACAATAAATTATAGCAATGTGGATCAGGACTGTGATTTAGATTATGTCCCTAACAAAGGAAGGACTAAAAAAATAGACTATGCTTTATCCAATTCTTTTGGCTTTGGTGGTCAGAATGCATGCCTATTATTTAAAAGAATTGAGCAGTAAGGAAAGGTTTATGCTTAAAGCATAAACCTTTCTTCTTGTATATTTACAAGCATCCTTTACTTTCTAAAAAGTTTGGTTAGGACAATCTATTTGTGGTAATATAAGTATATAAATAATAGTGGAGGTTTTGCAGACTTATGTGCGATATAGATGAAGGCAGAATCACAAAGCTCCAAGGGATTATAGGATATAAATTTAAAAACAAAAAAAATTTGCTCACTGCGATAACACATAGTTCATATGCAAATGAACACAATAAAATAGACTATGAGTGCAATGAGCGATTAGAATTTTTAGGGGATTCGGTGCTTAATTTAACTATAAGCGATTATCTTTTCAATAAATATCAAAGCCTAGATGAAGGAGATCTTACTCGCATAAGGGCAGGTATTGTATCCTCCACGCCTCTTGCTATAGCAGCAAGGAAGATGAGGTTAGGCGATTATCTTCTGCTAGGAAAAGGAGAAGAGAATACAGGTGGAAGGTATAGGGATTCCATATTAGCAGATGGGTTTGAAGCTGTTATAGGGTCTATCTATATCGATGGTGGTTTAGAGCAGGCAAGAGATTTTGTTTTAACAAGACTTAAACACAATATAGACCAGGTTATAGAAGGCAAAGGATTTAGAGATTATAAGACTTTATTGCAGGAAAAAGCTCAGATGAATTCAAAACCAAAAATTGAATATCAAATTGTAGATGAAAAAGGACCAGAGCATGATAAAATATTTTATGTAAAAGTTAAACTGAATGATAAAATATACGGGGAAGGTACCGGAAAGACTAAAAAAGAAGCTGAACAGGTTGCTGCCAAGAATGCAGTTGAAAAGATGGAGGGTACATATGAGTAGACGCTATATAATACCGGTTTTTATCCCACATAGAGGATGTCCACATGACTGTGTATTCTGTAATCAAAAAAAGATCAGTGGCTTTGCCGACGAGTATGACTCGGACAAGATACATAGTACAATAACAGAACATATTAAAACTTTTAAGGGTGAAAAGGAAACATCAGTACAGATAGCTTTCTATGGAGGTAGCTTTACAGCTCTGCCCATAGAGCAACAGACCAAGTTGCTGCAAATTGCACAAAAATATATTGAACAGGGAGCAGTTGATAGCATAAGATTGTCTACAAGACCTGATTATATAGATGATGTTATTCTAGATAACCTTAAAAAGCATGATGTAAAGACTATAGAATTGGGTGTACAATCACTGAACGATGAAGTCTTAAGGTTGAGTGGAAGAGGTCATACTGCTGAAGCGGTATATGAGGCTGTACAAAACATAAAACATTACGGGTTCGAGTTGGGATTACAGATGATGACAGGATTGCCTGGAGATAATGGAGATCAATCACTTTTTACAGCAATTGAAATTGCAAATTTGAAACCACAATTTGCCAGAATTTATCCTACACTTGTTGTTAAGGATACAATACTAGCCAACCTATATTTAGAAGGTAAATACAAACCCTTTAATCTGCGTAAAACAGTGCATTTGTGCAAAGATATATTGCTGATTTTTAAAGCCAAGGGAGTACAAGTGATAAGGATAGGGCTTCAACCAACAGAAAATATAAACTTGAATGCAGATGTGATTGCAGGTCCTTTTCATCCATCCATCGGTGAATTGGTAGAAGGTGAATTGCTATATGATCTGTTTAGAAATGTGTTTATGGACAACAATGTACATGGATTAGAATATGTAGAAGTGGTCATGAATCCTGTTAACTTATCCAAGTTTATAGGGAATAAAAAAACAAATAAACGCAGGTTTTTAAAGGATTTCGGTATAAAAAACTTGACGACTAGTATTGACAAAACCTTGGATGTTAATGAATATAGAGTATGTTTTAAAGAAGAAATAATTCATATTGATATTGATGATATTATCGTCAAATCATACAAACAAAAATACGGTAGGTGTGTCAATGTATTTAAAAAATATTGAGATCTATGCTTTTAAGTCGTTTGCTGATAGAGTTAAGTTGAACTTTGAACCGGGTATTACAGCGATAGTGGGCCCAAACGGTAGTGGTAAAAGCAATATAACAGATGCGATACGATGGGTATTGGGAGAACAGAGTGCAAAAACTTTGAGAGGCATTAAAATGGAAGATGTAATATTTAATGGCTCACAAAAGAGAAGGCCCCTTGGTTTTGCTGAAGTATCAATTGTTATAGATAATTCAGATGAAAAACTTCCAATTGAATATACAGAAGTTAAAATAACAAGGAAAATTTATAGGACAGGTGAGAGTGAATACCTTATAAATAAAGTGCCCTGTAGACTGAAAGATATAAATGAGTTGCTTGCAAACACAGGTATAGGCAGAGACGGATATTCTATTATAGGTCAGGGCAGAATAGATGAGATATTGAGCAGTAATCCTGAAGAAAGAAGATATGTTTTTGAAGAAGCAGCAGGTATAGCAAAATATAAGATGAGGAAAGTTGAATCAGAAAGAAAACTGGAAAAAACAAATCAGAACTTAATCAGGTTGCAAGATATACTACATGAGATTGGTATGAGATTAGGACCTTTAAAAGCTCAAGCACAGAAAGCAAAAGGCTACATTCAGCTTTCTGAACGGCTTAAAAAGTATGAGATAAATTTATTTTTGATGGATTTTGAAATAGCGAATAATATATTGGATAAATATGAGCATCAATCTAATTTAATAAATAACGATATAATAAAATACCAAAAGATGTTGCAACAAAAAAAAGAATATGTTGAGAATATAGATGAGGAAATATATAAACTAAATTCATCAGTGGAAAGATTAAGAGAGCATATATACAGGCAAAAAAGTGAAATACAAAAGATAAACAACCAACATGACTTAAAAACACAAGAAAAATCAGCTTGCCATAATGAAAAAGAGAGATTGTGTGATGAACTTAAAAAACTCCAATCTGATTTAAATCAAAGAATAAAACAAAAACAAGAAAAACAAACAGTCCTTGCCCAATTGTCCGAAAAGTTGGATAGCTACCTTCAGGAAAAAGAGAGGATCGACAAAGATATAACTGTGTATGAAGGAGATATAATTGAAAAAGAGGATAATATAAATAGATCTAGAGACCAGTATATCAAACTTTTAAATAAGATAGGTGATATTAAAAACGATATAGAAAGATACAAGGCAATAAAGGGTGATTTGCTCAAAAGAGAATCACAAATAAATTTCATGGTTCAAAACCAAAATGACGATGTACAGAAAATCATTAAAACAATCTCTCGATTGGAAAGGAAAATATCGGATAAAAATAGCTTATTAGTGAATAATGAAAAGAGCCTTGAAGAGACGGTCGCATTGATAAATCAAGAAAAGCAGATATTACTTAAGTATATGGAAGAGTTAAAAGAGATTGATAATAGAATTCAGTTTTTAAACTCAAGAAGAAAGCTTTTAAAAGAGATGGAAGATAGTTATCAAGGATATGCTGCACCAGTTAAGTCAATACTAGAAAATAGAAACCGTCAAAATTTAGCTTTGAAAGGAATATACGGCGCTGTAGGCAATCTTATATCCGCACCCCAAGAGCTGGAAATAGCGATTGAAACTGCATTAGGATATAGCATTCAATGTATTGTTACTCACCGAGAGGAAGATGCTAGAAGAGCTATTGAATTTCTTAAAAACAACAAGGGTGGACGAGCTACTTTTTTACCTTTAACATCAATAAAGGAAAGAGAGTTAAATTCCAACGAAAAAAATGCGCTCAATATGCCTGGATGCATAGGTATAGCCTCAAAGTTAGTAGATTATGATGAAAAGTTTAAGCCGATTTTCAAAAATCTCTTGGGAAGAGTTGTGGTAGTAGATGAAATCAGAAATGGGATTGCAATCGCTAAAACATTTGGATATTCATTCAAGATAGTAACTTTGGATGGGGATGTTTTAAATACAGGTGGGTCTATATCAGGGGGAAGTAGGTCCGCAAAAACAAGTAATATACTTGGAAGGAAAAGGCAGATAGATGATATCGAAGAAGCACTAAAGGGGTTAAATCTTAAAAAGCAGAAAAAAAGCGAGGCAATAGATCAAGCCAATTTTTATATCCATGATATCGGACAGAAAATTGAGGTACTTAAAAAAGCACAGCAAGATCTTATAATAGAAATCAATGATTTGAATAATAAAAAGATTGCTGAAAAAGAAAAGCTTGAAGGAATTCAAAAAGAAATTTATAAAAACAATTTAGAGTTAGAACAGATAAATGATAATAAAAAAGAACTGGAGAAAAGCTTGGGAGAATTAAACGATAAACTAGAAAAAATTCAATTAGAAAGTGATAATATTAAAGACGAAATTGAATTATTTAAAAATACATATAACAAGTCGAGAGAAGATAGAGAAAAGTTATACAAGCATTTAACTGAAATAAGGATCAAGATCAGTTCTTTAAGCAGTGAAAAATCTTTAATTCTTGAGAATGTGGAAAATCTAGCGCATGATCAAAATGAATTAGAAAACTCGATTAAAACAAAAGAAAAACTAAGAGACCAGGCCAAAGAGCAAATAGAAAGACTGGAAAAAGATATAAAGCAATGTGGTGTGCAGATGGAAAATGCGGAAAGGAACTTGAAAGAAAGTGAGAGAAACTTAGAGAAGGCTCAAAAGGAATTAATACAGATATCAGAAAAAGCTAAGATTTCAACTCAGGAGATGGAAGATAACGAGCAAATATTGGATAAACTTAAGGAGGATAAAAATAATCTGGAGCTAAAGATAGTAAAGACAAAGACGCAAAAAGAAAATTTACAGGAAAGAATATGGGATGAATATCAGGTATCATATATGCAGGCTAAAGACTATTATGATAAGAATTTGAGCAGACCATATGTCATAGATAATATAAAAGAGTGCAAGCAAGCCATCGGTTGTATGGGACAAGTGAACCCTGGGGCTATAGATGAATATAAAGAGCTTAAAGTCAGATATGATTTTCTATCCAGCCAGAAAACTGATCTGGAAAAAGCCAAAAGAGATTTAGAGGGTATTATAAGTTCTACTGTAAAATCAATGGAGAACAAATTTATCCGAGAGTTTAAAGAGATCAACACTAATTTTAATATGATATTTAAACAATTATTTAACGGAGGCAAGGCCGAATTGAAACTAGCGGATAAAACCGATGTGTTAAATTCAGGGGTTGAAATAATAGTCCAGCCCCCTGGGAAAAAGCTGCAAAGCATATCCTTGTTATCGGGTGGAGAGCGTACGTTGACAGCTATTGCTATATTATTTGCGATTTTGAAGTTGAATCCGGCACCTTTTTGTGTTTTAGATGAGATTGAAGCAGCTTTAGATGATATGAATGTGGAATATTTTAATAGATTTTTAAAAAAGTTTTCAGAAGATATCCAGTTTATAATGGTAACACATAACAAAAAGACTATGGAAAGCGCTGATGTCCTGTATGGAATATCTATGCAAGAAAAGGGTGTATCAAAAATAATTTCTTTAAAACTTGACGAAAAAGTAAGCTGATTGGAGGACTTTTATATGGATAATGTAAGGAAACCGGGCTTATTAAAACGGTTAAAAGAAGGCTTATCTAAAACTAGAAAGGGTATATCTGAAAAAATTGATAGCCTTGTTAGAGTATATACCAAAATAGATGATGAATTTTTTGAGGAATTAGAAGAAATATTGATTACTTCAGATGTGGGAGTTAGAACTTCTGTAAAAATTATTGAACAAATAAAAGAAGATGCAAAACAAAAAAAGATTGCTGATTTGGAACAAGTAAGAGCAATGATTAAACAAAAGCTGGTAGAAATATTAGAAGAAACACAAGAGGATGACCATAATGATGATGCATCTAAAGTAATAATAGTAGTTGGTGTAAATGGGGTGGGAAAAACTACTACTATCGGCAAGATGGCTAGTAAATTTAAAGAGAAAGGCAAGAGTGTTCTGCTTGTGGCAGCTGATACATTTAGAGCTGCAGCTGCAGAACAGTTGGAAATATGGGGTGAGAGGACAGGCGTAGGTGTGATAAAACAGGTAGAAGGCTCCGATCCAGCTGCTGTGGTGTTCGATGGTATCAGCGCTGCTAAAGCAAGGAATATAGATGTATTGATATGCGATACTGCAGGGCGGTTGCACAACAAAAAGAATCTGATGAATGAACTTAGTAAGATCAGAAGAGTTATAGATAGGGAATATCCGGAAGCAGTAAAAGAGGTGCTGTTAGTATTAGATGCGACAACAGGACAAAACGCTATAAATCAAGCTAAAATATTTAAAGAGGCTGTTGATATTGATGGAGTCGTGTTAACTAAATTGGATGGAACTGCAAAAGGAGGAGTCGTGATCGGGGTTAAGGATGAAGTGGGCATACCCGTCAAGATGATTGGTGTAGGTGAGAGAGTGGAAGATTTACAGGAATTTAATGCTGAAGAGTTTATAAATGCATTGTTTGAAGGGTAAAACTTGTTGACTTATTTTAATTTTAAGTTTATAATATTTACTGTAAAGCAAAAATACTTTACGTTATTAAGGTGTGGATATGGATAAATTAGGAAAAATAAGTATGCTCTATGATTTTTATGGAGAACTATTAACCGCTAACCAAAAAAATATAATTGATTTATATTATAATTACGATCTATCTTTGGCAGAGATATCTGAAAACTTTTCAATAAGCAGACAAGCAGTATTCGATACCTTAAAGAGGGCAGAGAATTTGCTCTGTCAGTATGAGGACAAATTAAAAATAGCAGGCAAATATATTGAGCGCCAAAAGATTATAAAAGATATAAACAGCAGAATAAATAAATTATGTAAACAGCAAAATATTGATCCTGATGTAGCAGACCATCTGCAGAGAATAATACAACAATTGGATAATATAGATAAAAAATAGGTTTCGGGAGGCTAAAAATTAATGGTTTTCGAAGGCTTGGCTGAAAAGCTCCAAAGTGCATTTGCTAAACTTAGGAAGAAAGGTAAAGTAACAGAAAAAGATGTTAAAGTCGCCATGAAAGAAGTTAAGCTGGCTTTGCTAGAGGCGGATGTGAACTTTTTGGTTGTCAAAAAATTTATCAAAAAGGTTACTGATAGGGCGGTAGGGCAGGAGGTAATGACCAGTCTTACCCCGGGACAGCAAATAATCAAGATTGTTAATGAAGAGCTGACAGAGCTTATGGGGGGTAAAGCTAGCGATATTCAATTTTCTCCCAATCCTCCCACGATTATAATGATGGTGGGGCTTCAAGGTGCAGGGAAGACCACGACAGCAGGAAAATTAGGGTTATACCTAAATAAAAAGGGGAAAACACCTTTGCTTGTTGCTTGCGATGTTTATAGGCCAGCAGCTGTAAAACAGCTGGAGATAGTAGGGCAAAAGGTTGGAGTACCTGTATTTAAGATAGAAGGCAGCAAAGATCCATTGGCTATATCTAAATCTGCCGTAGAACATGCAAAGCAAAATAATAATGATGTAGTTATAATAGATACCGCAGGGAGACTGCATATTGATGAGACAATGATGGATGAATTACAGGACATAAAACAGGGAGTTAATGTAGATGAAATATTGCTTGTGGTTGATTCCATGACAGGACAGGATGCAGTCAATGTAGCACAGAGTTTTAACCAGAAACTTGAAATAACTGGCGTTGTTTTGACAAAGCTAGATGGTGATACTCGTGGTGGTGCTGCTCTTTCAATTCGTTCAGTTGCAGACTGTGCTATAAAGTTTGCAGGCGTAGGAGAGAAGCTTGAGGATTTTGAGCTATTCCATCCTGACAGAATGGCCTCAAGGATACTTGGAATGGGGGATGTTTTGAGCTTAATAGAGAAAGCTCAAAGTGAGCTAGATGAAAAAAAGGCTCTAGAACTTCAAAAGAAATTTAGACAACAGCAATTCACTTTTGAAGATTTCCTTGAACAGCTACATCAAATGAAGAATATGGGACCATTAGACAGTATATTGGGCATGCTTCCAGGTGTTAACACGAAAAAATTAAAGGGTTTAGATTTTGATGAAAGACAATTGGTAAGAATAGAAGCTATAATAAATTCAATGACAAAAGACGAGAGGCTCAACCCTAAACTAATAAATGGTAGCAGGCGAAGAAGGATTGCTTCGGGCAGTGGAACCAAAATACAAGATGTTAACAAACTTATAAAACAGTTTGAACAAACCAAGAAGATGATGAAGCAGTTTGATAACATGGATAAGGCAGTCAGGAAAGGCAAAATTAATTTTCCTTTCTTTTAAATGAATACAGACAAATGGAGGAGGTGAGTACATGGCTGTAAAGATAAGATTAAAGAGAACAGGAGCTAAAAAGAATCCTTCATATAGAGTTGTTGTAGCAGATTCTCGATTTCCTAGAAATGGTAGATTCATAGAAGAATTGGGATATTATAATCCTGTTGCTGATCCTGTTCAATTACAAATAAATAACGAACGCGCTAAAGATTGGATTGATAAAGGTGCCAAACCTACAGATACAGTGAAGAGGTTACTTAAGAAAACAGGTGCTATAGAATAATTTTAGATGGGGGTGTAAAGATGGGCGAGTTAGTAAAAGTTATAGCTAAAGCACTGGTAGATAGTCCGGAACAGGTAGAAGTAAACGAAATCCAAGGAGAGCAGTCGGTAATAATTGAACTGAAAGTTGCTTCAGATGATATGGGTAAGGTTATAGGAAAACAGGGTAGAATTGCAAAAGCCATAAGAACAATTGTAAAGGCAGCAGCTACAAAAGAAAACAAAAGAGTTGTTGTTGAAATTATTTAATTTAAACGAAGGAGTTGGGCTAACCTGGCTCCTTTTTGTTATCCTAAAAAGCTATTCTTTATACAGATAAATGACCTATAAAATCTGCAGTTTATTTATGATACTTTAGTTTAAGACCGAAAGGTATTATGTGTAAATAATTGGATAACTTATAATTATAGATATCTTTACAATAGCAATATTAAAGGAGGGGTAAAACGGGCGTGATGGCACAGCATCTAATAATAGGTCAAATATTAAAGCCTAGAGGACTAAAAGGTGAAATAAAAGTTTTTCCTTTAACAGATGTTATCGATAGATTCAACGATCTGGAGTACGTGTTGATAGAAAACAGTGCAGATGAATTGAAAAAATACGATATAGAGTATGTAAAGTATCAAAAGGATATTGTATACATAAAACTGGAACAAGTTAATAGTGTAGATGAGGCGGAGAGGTTACGGGAAAAATATATTAAAATATCAAGAAATGATGCTATTCCATTGGAAGAAGGGGAATATTTTATTTGTGACATAGTAGGTTTAAAAGTGTATGATGAGGAAAGTAAATATATTGGAGAGATTCAAGATGTCATAAAAACAGGAAGTAACGATGTATATTCTGTTAATAGCCACGACGGTAGGGAGATACTTATACCCGCTATAAAAAAGGTAGTAAAAAATATTGATCTGGAAAAAAGGACTATGAAAATCCAGTTGTTAGAAGGATTGATATGAAATGATAGTAAAGATTTTGACATTATTTCCTGAAATGTTTGATGCGTTTTTAAATACCAGCATAATAGGAAGGGCGGTAGATCAGGGTATAATTCAGGTAGAGCTTTTAAATATTAGAGACTTTGCAAAAAATAAACATAAGCAAGTTGATGATTATCCATACGGCGGTGGAAATGGAATGATTTTGAAACCGGAACCTCTTTTTGATTGTATTGATCATGCAAGACAAGATATGGACGGAGATATTAAGTCTATTTATTTATCGCCCAAAGGGATAAAGTTAAACCAGAATATATGTAATAAATTATCAAATCTTTCAGGTATAATATTGTTGTGTGGACACTACGAAGGGGTGGACCAAAGGGTAATTGATAATAAAATAGATATGGAGCTTTCTATAGGTGATTACGTTCTCACGGGAGGGGAACTGCCGGCTATGGTTGTAATTGATAGCATAACAAGACTGCTACCGGGAGTGCTTTCAAACAAATCATCTTATGAAGATGAAACTTTTTATAGCGGATTGCTTGAATATGCCCAGTATACCCGTCCTTATGATTATAAAGGCTACAAAGTACCCGACGTGCTCTTAAGTGGCGACCACAAAAAGATACAAGAGTGGAGAAAGAAAAAAAGTATAGAATTGACTCAAAAAAAACGCCCGGATTTGATAGAATAAGAGATGGCAAGGTTCTGAAAGCAAAAGCGCTCTTTATATTGACAACTATATATATATATGAGATAATGATTTTTGTTATTACGGGCGGTCCTCTGTCTAACTTGGTAGGCAAGAACGTCTATGGAGGAAGGAGGTATTTTATACTTATGAACGAGTTGATAAGGGAAATCGAAAAGGAAAATATGAAGAAAGAAATACCTGATTTTCGTGTAGGTGATACTGTAAGGGTTTATGTAAAAGTTATTGAGGGAAACAGAGAGAGGCTACAAGCATTTGAAGGCCTAGTGATTGCAAAGAGACATGGTGGAGTCAGGGAAACATTTACTGTGAGAAGACTTTCATATGGGATAGGAATTGAGAGGACTTTTCCAGTACATTCACCCAAGTTGGACAGGATTGAGGTTATAAGAAGAGGAAAAGTGAGAAGAGCGAAACTGTTCTACATCAGAGAGAGAGTAGGAAAATCAGCAAAGGTAAAAGATAAAAGTTTTTAATTTGGATCAAAGGTGGGGCTGTTTAACAGTCCCACATGTTTTTAAATTAGAAATTAGGATAGGGCTGTGTTTCTTTCACGTTTAGGAGGCTTATATATGGGAAAGAGAAATAACGAAATTATAGAATGGATACAAGCCATTGTTATTGCAATAGTACTTGCTTTTGTAATAAAAACGTTTTTATTTGATACTTTAAGGGTTGATGGCAGTTCGATGGAGCCTACGCTTCACGATAATGATAGGCTTATTATAAGCAAGATAAGTTACATAGTTGACCAGCCCAAAAGAGGAGATATAGCAGTATTTAAATATCCCGGAAATCCGAAGGAATATTATATAAAACGTGTAATTGCTATTGGCAATGATAAAATTAAAATAGAAAATGGAAACGTATATGTAAATGGAGAATTAAAGATAGAGCCCTATATAAAAGAAAAAACTATAGTTGGATTTAAAGAAAGTGTTATACCTGAAGGTACAATTTTTGTATTGGGAGACAACAGAAACGATAGTACTGACAGCAGGAGACCGTCAGTAGGGTATGTACCTTTAGATAATATGGTGGGAAAAGCTGTATTTAGAATATGGCCTTTTGATAAGATCAACTTGATAGATCAATAGGATTTAACGAGGGATGTGAAAGAATGAATATCAATTGGTATCCTGGTCATATGCTTAAGACCACGAAAATATTAAAGGAAAATCTTAAATTGGTTGACATTGTTTATGAATTATTAGATGCCAGAATACCTTTAAGTAGCAAAAATCCAGATTTAGATCAAATATTGGGCGACAAAGTAAAAATAGTAATATTGAATAAGTCAGATATGGCAGACAGGAATATAAATAAACGCTGGGTTGAATGGTATAGAACAAAGGGTATTTATGTAGTATTAGCTAATTCTCTTACAGGGAAAGGCATAGACGAGGTTACTAAGGCTACGAGTGGCATATTATCAAAATCTATACAAAAAAAGATATCTAGAGGGATAAGGAGGCCTGTAACCAGATGCATGGTAGTAGGTATCCCTAACGTAGGTAAGTCTTCCTTTATAAATAGACTTACTAAAGGCAAGAAGGCAGAAACAGGCAATAAGCCTGGTGTTACAAAGACAAAACAATGGGTGAAGCTAAAAAACGATATTGAACTTTTGGATACTCCTGGAATATTGTGGCCAAAATTCCAAGATAAAAGTGTAGCAGTGAATTTAGCTGTAACTGGTGCAATAAAAGACGAATTATTTGATCATGTTGAAGTATGTGTAGAGCTGATAGAAATGATTAGGAGGATTAACAAAGATTATATCTGTAATAAATATAATATAGATTGGGAAAATAAGACTGGTTACCAAGTTTTAAAGCAGATCGCTGAAAACAGAAAATGTGTTCTGCCAGGAGGAGAGATAGATTACTACAGAGCGGCGAAACTGGTTATTAATGATTTTAGAAACAACAAGTTAGGTTATATTTCCCTTGAGCGCCCCATATAATTTTAATATATTATAAATAATATATTAAAATCAATTAAATGGGGGATTTTTATGCCTAAAAAAGTTGTAATAGCAGGAGCAGGCTGGGCAGGTATTTCTGCAGCCATTATTTCTGCAAAAAAAGGCATGGATGTTATATTGATAGAAAGAACTGATATGTTGCTAGGAACCGGGCTGGTAGGTGGAATTATGCGTAATAACGGCAGATACACAGGTGCAGAAGAAGCAATATTAATGGGAGCTTTTGAGTTATTTGAAATTTGTGATAATTGTTCTGTGCATAAAAATATTGACTTTCCTTTTCATAAACATGCATCCATATACGATTCTGTCTGTGTATATAAACAAATAATAAGGCTTTTGAGAGAATATAATGTAAATATCCTTACAAATAGAAGGGCAAAAGAATTAGAGGTTTCGAACAGACAAATAAGATGTATTGTTTTAGATGATAATAAAAAGATTTATGGAGATGCATTTATAGATTGTACAGGGAGTGCAGGTCCTCCAAGTTTATGTAGGAGATATGGGAATGGATGTGTTATGTGTATAATGAGATGTCCTACTTTTGGAGGGAGGATAAGCTTGTCGGATACAATTAGACAAGAAACCATAATTTGCAAAAACAGGAATGGTTCGATAGGAGCTATGAGTGGTTCTTGCAAAATAAATAAAGCAACAATTGATAAGGCTATTATAGATAAGATAGAACAGAAAGGCTTTGTTATAATTCCTGTTGATTTGGATATCTTGCCATTTAAAAAAACAGATAAGGTGTGTCAGCAGTACACAGCAGAAATATATGAAAACAATATCATAATGCTTGATGCAGGCAATTTCATAAAAATGATGAAGAGTTTTCTTCCCTTATCTGTGCTGCATTCTATAGAAGGATTTGAAAATGCAAGATACGATGACCCCTACGCTGGAAGTGTTGGAAATTCTATAAGGTTTACAACTGTGTCTCCGCGGGATAACTATATGAAGGTTTTAAATACAGACAATCTTTTTTGTGCAGGTGAGTGTTCAGGTCCTATAGTTGGTCATACAGAAGCTATCATTACCGGTGCTCTAGCCGGCTGTAATGCATCTAATTATATTCAAGGCAAACAATTGGTGGAGCTATCTACTCAAACTGCATGTGGGGATTTTATAAATTTCTCAAACAAAATTATAGATAGGAATAACCAAGTATTTCATAAAGTAACAATGTCCGGTTCGGTATATTTTGATAGGATGAAGCAAAAAAAACTGTACACTGTTCAGCCGGAAAAAATAGAGAATAGGATAAAAGAATTGAAATATAAAGATTTATTCATAAAATAAGGAATAGAATTTTATTTAATAATTCTATTCCTTATTTTATTAAAAAAGAGGAAATATCGGTTTAATATAGAAAACAAATATGTATATATAAATATGATAATATAAAATATGTGGGAGTGTAAAAAAATAATGTTTGATACAAGGGATATGACTATATCTGAAATAAATAAATTGATCAATCAAAACTGGGATAATATCAAAAACTTAAACGAGATAACTGAATGTTTGAAGGTAGATAATAGGAAATCTGCTATCAAACTTCTACATAGGTGTAAAGGACGCATAGACCATATAGAAGAAGAAATTGATAGATTGAAAAGATTAAACTTTTATGAAAATAGATTGAGAGATAAAGATTGCAAATATATTGTAGGGATAGATGAAGCGGGACGAGGACCTCTTGCCGGTCCTGTGGTTGCAGCAGCGGTGGTTTTACCTTCTGATTGTATAATATATGAGATCAACGATTCAAAGAAATTATCAGAGGCTAAAAGAAATCAACTATATCAAAAGATAATAAGCATTGCTATATCATACGGAGTAGGTATAGTAGATCACCATACAATTGACCGAATAAATATAATGAATGCTACATTTGTTGCCATGCGAAAGGCTATCCAGGCCTTATCTATAGATGCTGACTTTTTATTGGTGGATGGAAATATGAGGATACCCCATGTTAATACAAGACAGGTTGCTATCCCAGGAGGGGATAGCAAATCCATATCGGTAGCAGCAGCATCAATAGTTGCAAAAGTAACGAGGGATAGAATAGTGTATAATTTCAGTGAGATGTATCCCCAGTACGGATTCGATAGAAACAAAGGTTATGGTACAAAAGACCATATAGAGTCTATTAAAAAATACGGACATTGTCCATTACATCGTAAAACATTCATCAAAAAATTTATTTAAACGAGCAGGTGATAAAACTGTGTATGGTATTACTACAGAAAATACCAGAACGATAGTTAACTTAAATGTCAACATAAAAAATACAAATTTAAAAGAGGGACAGATAGTAAAAGCGAGGATAATAAATTTAGACGGCAATAAAGTTCAACTTCAGATCAAAAATAGCATAATAGATGCGGGGATTAGTGGGGCTGTGGAATTATATGAAGGACAGCAGATAGAATTATGTGTAAAGCATATAGATATGGAAGGTTTTCTAATATTTGAACTATTAGAATCACAGCAACTAGGAGAAGATGCTGTTAAGAACTTATTAAACAAGGCAGGCATTAACAAAGATATACACAATATAAAAGCACTCCTTTTGCTTTTAAATTATCAATTGCCTGTTTCTAAAAAGAATATTGAAATAATTAAAAATCTGATGAATAGATGGAAGTATCAACGTATGATTTACAGCAAAGATGGTGAGACAAGCAAGGCTGGTCAGGACTTTTACTATGAAAGCCATATGGAAGACGGATTTAAATGGGTTTTTTGTACACCTGTTGTTTTCAATGGTCATCAATCTAAACTGGGCATGATAAAGCTAGATCAGCCGGATAGGAAATCAAACTATGCTGAAAATAAAGAAAAATTTGTGTTGTTTATAGATACAAAAAACCTTGGATTGTTGATGATCGAAATAGCTAAACAGAGGGAACATATAAACCTGAATATAAAAGTTGAACAAAAGGAGGTTCTCGAGTTTATGCATAAATATAAAAGCTTATTTGAGAATAGTTTAAAGTTGGATAATTTTCAGGTAAATATATCATTTGAAGAACATGTTATGGATGATACAATCCAAAATATAAATGTACCGGAAGTTGATATTAAAATATGAATAGGGATAGAAAAATAAAAAAAGCTGTTGCTTTGAGATACCAGCCTGAGTATCAAGCCCCTAAAGTTGTGTCTAAAGGAAAAGGAATTATTGCAGAAAAAATAGTGGAAAACGCACAACAACATAGAATACCAATTCATAAAGATGAGCAATTGGTAGATGCTTTAGAAAAGCTTAAACTATACTCACAAATACCTCCCGAACTGTATGAAGTGGTGGCTAAACTGCTTGCAACTATTGAATATATAGATAGAAAGAAAGGAGAAAAGATTGAAGAATAAAAACAAATTAGTTGGGCTAGAGGGAGAAATTATAGCATTAAACTATTTGAGAAAAAAAGGATATAAAATAATTGAAAAAAATTTCAGATGTAAAGTTGGCGAAGTAGATCTGGTATGCATGGAAGGGGAGTATTTGGTGTTTGTAGAGGTCAAGACAAGATCTACTTTTAGATATGGAAGACCGTCAGATGCGATAAATTATTATAAACAGATGAAATATCCCGCCATAGCTACTATATTTATAAAGATGAATAAAATGTTCGATACGCCTGTCAGATTTGACATAGTTGAAGTGATCAGAGTAGACAAAGATAAATATGAAATAAATCTAATAAAAAATGCATTCGATGCTTCATCAGCTAATATATATTATTAATACATAAATTCTTTGTAAAATAGCTAGGGTTTGATAGGGTGAATTATCCGGAAGGCAATAGCCTTCTATTTTTTTACATCGGGCATAATTGATTGTGAGTATATATTAAATATTATAG
>JAQVDB010000015.1 GCA_028698525.1 Clostridia bacterium | reverse complement strand
TTCTCTATTATCATACTCATTTATATTATTTTTAATCACTTTAACCAACACCATAAATTCACATAACAACCATATTTTGTTTAGAATAAATCTTTCAGTATTAATTAAACTAAATATAGATGATAATTTAAGGAGGACAACCACATGATTTGTGCAGAAACATCTCTATATCCATTAAAGACAAACGACGCAACTTCGATAATAGATAATTCTATTATGACATTAAAGCAAAGTAATATAGAATATAATGTAGGTTCTATCAGTACACATATTCACGGAGATGAAGATGAAGTATGGAAAGGATTAAAAGCGCTATTTGATGAAGCCCAAAGGGGCGGAGAAGTAAATATGGTAGTTACAATATCCAATGCAGTACATTAATCACCATCTGTAAAATGAGAATATGATTAATGAAATTAAAAAAGGCGGATATTAAATCCGCCTTTTAAAAAGATTCCCAATGTAACACTTCTTGAAGACTCCTTTTATTGACAGTCTTCTGCTCATTAGAATATCCTAAAGACACAAGAGAAATTAAAGTATATTCTTCAGGTACATTTAAAATATCTGAAATCCGATCACTGTATGGCTTCTGATAGCCTGCTACCCAACAAGACGATATACCATGGGCTTTTGCTGCTACCAACATATTCTGTGTCGCAGCACAGCCGTCTTCAACCTTATATTTAGCAGTATTCTTACAAAAAACTGCTATACATGCATTAGCACCTTCAATGAATTTCCCATTTTCAGTCGAATTAGCTATATCTTTTAATTTGCGTTTTTCTTTAATTGCTATGAATTCCCAAGGCTGTTCGTTTCTGGCACTTGCAGCAAATCTAGCGCAATCTACTATATCTTCAATAACATCCTTTGGAATATCTTTTTTTTGATATTTTCTTATGCTTCTTCTCTCTTTTATTGCAGTAATCGCCTTCATTCTCTAACCTCCCTAATAAATCCTAGCACTAATATATATTACCCAAATAATACAATATAAACATAGTGTGTCAAATTTTTATATAAATCCTATAGCAATTAAAAAATATAAATATTTTTATAACTTAATCTTTGATATATAATCGTGTACATGTTCAAATAATAGACCTGCAATAAACCAAGCTGGAGCATAATCTAGCCTAATAAATCCATTAACAGAAAAGTTGGTATTGTTTGAATAATCCCATGGACAAACCCCTATGACCTGCTGTATAAGCCAACCTGATACATATTCGATAACTAAAATCACTCCCATCCATAAAATTCCTCTGCTTATCCACGGGTGTCTTCGTATCCTGTTATGTATAGGTTCTAAAAAAACTGCACTCCCATACACCGGTAGCATCCATAAATATGTATGGCTTGCAAGTGTCCAATTTCCTCTTAATAATGAACCCATACCAGTCCATACAATCTCCACCAACCATCCTAATATTCCGTATAAAAAAAATTTCCACAGCATATTATTATTTTGTACCTATACATTAAATATATGTTGTAATTATTTTGACATAATAACCTTACATTTCCACCATACCAGTATATTTTAACATCCCATACCTATAATCCTATTTTTTAAGTTTCAAATCTAAAACTTTTCCTCCTAGATAATTGAATTTTTTGCCTTGATAAGTATCTTTTTGTAACATCTTTTCAATTATCAAATCTTTGATTTTCCACCAACTTGTATTCCAGTTTGCAAACAAAGTTTCTTGTTCGGGGGCTCTTCCTATAAGCCTTTGAACTACTATATCAGGGGCCAAATATTCCAGAAAAGTTACAACCCTGTTTATATAATCATCCATACTGCTTATATTTATATCACCGTTCAAATACATGTTCCCTATAACGGTGTTTTTTAAAATATATAAAGAATGAAGTTTTACTTGGTCAACCCTCATTGCAGAAACCAGCTTTGCACTCTCAATAACATCATCCATATCATCCCAGGGTAAATTCAGAATAAGATGGGCACATACTTGGACACCATATTTTTTAGCATTTATGACTGTATCAATAAATTCTGCAAGTGTATGCCCTCTATTTACCTTTCTTAGTGTATGATAATTAGCTGTCTGCAGTCCTAACTCCAAAACTATATCCTTATTATATTTCTTATTTATATCTTTAAACATATTAAAATATTGTTCATTTATACTATCTGGTCTTGTTGAAATATAGATAGCTACCACATCGCTTATACAGACCTCTTCAATATAGGAGGCAAACCTCTGGGGCTCCATATATGTATTTGTATAATTCTGAAAATATGCTATGAACTTGTTAGCACTATATCTTCTTCCAATATATTCTATATTGGTCATTAATTGTTGGCTGACAGGAATACTGTTTGATAAGCTTTCAAAACCCGCTCCTTGGTCGCCACAAAAAATACACCCTCCATACCCTATGCATCCATCTCTATTAGGACATGAAACGGGAATATTTATCGGTATTTTATAAACTTTTTCTCCGTACCTTTTTTTAAGATACTTTGAATAAATATTATATCTATCTTGCATACTTAATCCTTCTTATCGACTAAATTTTTATTGTGATTTCCACAGGATTTTTGCCCATATGTGCATTTATTAAATTATATTCTATAGACATGGAATAAAAACTGGTATAAAAGGTAAGTGAATTCCCATAGACCTCCTTTTCATACCAGTTTTTTTATTTAGCCTTTAAACATTTAAAAAATCCGGCACTTCTTCCGGATCAGCATTTATTACGATTATGAAGTCCACTGTGAATTTTTTTGATAGCTTTTTCAAACCATCAAAAAATCCTTTTAAATCCTTTAAGTCTTCGCTTACGATATTTATTAGCCCATCTATGAATATCTTTCTTACGTCATAATTAGCAGATATTATACCACAAATAAAACCATAAAACTCTTTAGAATCATTAATGTCAAACTCTTTGGTATTAATAAACCTTACATTATAATTCAAGTCATAAATATGACGACTATCATCATCTAAGTAAATAATACCTCCATCACACTTATCAACAGATGTATTGGCCATCTCTATAAGTTTTTTGGTTTTGCCTATACCTTTTTTCCCTAAAAAAACCTTAACCAATGATATCCCTCCTCATGGCTTTGTTTAGCTAAAATACTGATTATATTGAAGAAAATGTACGAATTTTTCAATATGTATTCTTGCCTATATTTTTTACTTTTTTTATGGGAATATTAGCTACCAATGTCTGTACTGGTGTATCATCTTCCCTTATTGTCCTTGTGAACTTAACATTCATGTCTTTCTCCTCTACTTCCATATAGTTAGATATCACATCTACAATATCCCCTTTAAGCATTTCGAGAAATTTCGGAGAAACGTTAGATCTGTCATTCACCAGTACCATTTTTAATCTTTCTTTTGCTATATCCTTACTAGTTGACTGTTCTTTCGAAAAGAATTTAAATAAGTCCAGCAAACCATTTTCCCCCTTAATATTAGTAAAGTACTGCTTATGCCCTAATGCCGAAAATCTTTTTCAATTTTGATAAAAATCCTTCTTCTACTTCCATATTCATTATAGGAACTTCTTCTCCCACTATTCTTTTAGAAATATTCCTATAAGCCTCTGATGCCATCGATTTATCATCAATAATCACTGGTTCTCCCCGGTTTGTGGAAATAACAATCTTTTCATCATCAGGAATAACGCCCAAAAGATCAATACCTAAAATATCAATAGTATCATCTATATTCATCATGTCTCCTCGTTTTACCATATCGACTTTTAATCTGTTTATTATCAATTTAGGGTTAAATATCTCATTTGCAGACAATAATCCTATTATCCTGTCTGCATCCCTCACAGAAGATACCTCTGGAACCGTTACAACTACAGCATTATCTGCCCCAGCTATGGCATTTTTAAACCCTTGTTCTATGCCTGCAGGACAATCAACAATAATATAGTCAAACCTCTCCTTTAATTCGTCACATAGTTTTTTCATCTGTTCAGGGCTAATAGCTGTTTTATCCCTAGTCTGTGCTGCAGCTAGCAGAAAAAGACTTTCGAATCTTTTGTCTTTTATCAACGCTTGTTTTAGCCTACAAACACCCTCTACTACATCTACAAGATCATAAACTATCCTGTTCTCAAGTCCCATCACTACATCTAGATTTCTAAGCCCAATATCCGCATCTACCAGCACAACACTTTTACCTAAAAGCGCTAATCCTGCGCCAATATTAGCAGTTGTTGTAGTCTTACCTACTCCACCTTTTCCGGAAGTTATCACAATTACCTCACCCATATACTATTCCTCCTATGCTTTGCTCGGATGTGTACAAATTTTCCAGCTTTGATATGATTCAATTACTAGTGCACCATCTTCATTGATATATGCAATTTCAGGACAATCAGGTTTTACAGATAAATTACTATTATCCGGACATCGAGCTATCACATTTGAAATCCTGAGCTGAGTAGGCTGTAAATAATATGCAGCAACAAAACAATCCCTATTCCCATCAACCCCTGCATGGGCAATTCCCCTAAAGAGGCCCATTATCATTATATTGCCACTAGCAATTATTTCGCCTCCAGGATTTACATCGCCTATTACTACAATATTACCATCAAAACTTATTCTCTGTCCGTTTCTTATAGTTCCTCTAATTATCTTCACTTTTCCTTCTTCAAAAACGTCTTTCCTGTCCCTGACTGGTGCAATGGAGTTTTCTCCCTCCTGATCCCCCATCCTTTCGATATCATGCTGTTTTAATATCTTTAAATTTGCAACGCCGGTATTTTTATTTATTATATCTTCAACCTCTTTAATCTCATTATCATTTAAATCTCTTCCATCTAGGCCTAGAACAACATTGGCACCATCAAAAAAATCCCCTGATGCTCTTAATTTTTCTGTTAATTCATATTTTATCACATCAAATGTATACATTTTGCTCATCTTAACTAAAATGCCATGTTTAGTTCCTTTAAAAATGACAGCGTCTTTTGACATAATCAGCTATAAACCCCCATAATTTTAACTATATAAATTACTATATTCTCTAACAAATAGCTAAATCCTTCATTTTTTGAAAAATTTATGATTATCTGTTTAGGCCATTATAAATTAACTCATTCGTCTCATTATCATCTATCTTCAAATATTCTTTAAATATTTCTACTGCTATGTCAGCAGAGTACCCTCCTGTATCGCCTCCTGGAATAATAATAGCAACTGCTATCTGTGGGTCCTCATAAGGTGCAAATGCAACAAAAACAGAGTGATTTTCTTTTCCTTTAATATATTGAGCTGTTCCTGTCTTTGCTCCCACATTAAAGGGCAAATCTTTAAAGTAAGTAGATGCAGTACCTCCCGGCTGAGTAACCATCCACATTCCTTCCTTTATTGCTTCAAGATATTTATCATCTACATTTAGTTCCTCAGTCACTTCAGGTTGGACCATTTTCCTCTGGCCATTTTTATCAACTATTTCTTTTACAAGATGTACCTTGTATCTCTTTCCACCATTAACAATAGTTGCAACATAGTTAGCTAGCTGAACAGGCGTAAAATTATGATCCCCTTGACCAATAGAAGCACTCAAAGTATTAGTGGGAGGCCAATATGACCAATTAGCCCACCTGAATACTATATTGAAAACATCATCAAGCTGACTATCAGTTAAGCCGAGTTCCTTAAGTTTAGCTCTTACATGCCCCCAATGAGGGGTCTTAATCATATCATCTATGATTTGTTGGTTTCCCTCTTTATCAACATCAATATATTTCTTTAAAGCATTATTGATCACAGATTTTGCATATGGAGTTCTGTGCTGGGGCCCATCAACGTTACCCGATACCTCCCCTGATAGCTCTATTCCGGTGTTTTGCCCTAGTCCATACTTTTTAGCGTATTCCGCAATCTTTTCTATGCCTACTCTATCACCTATCTCGTAAAAATAATAGTTGCATGAATCACGAATTGCATCCTTTACATTTTCATACCCGTGTGTTCTCCTGTATGAGTTCCATAACCAGCATCCAGGAGCATGGGTTCTAGAATATTTCGTATACGACCCTTTGGTAAGAATCTTATCATTTACACCTATAGCACCTTCCTGAAGTGCAGCAGTTGCAGTTACCATTTTAAACGTAGAACCAGGTGGAAAAGCTCCTGATATTGCATTATTTACCATTGGCCTAGGCAATGTCGGGTCTATTCTATCATATTCCGGATTTAATGCCTTCCAATCTTCTGTGCTTATGCCTGTTGCAAATAAATTAGGATCATAATTCGGGTAACTTGCCATTGCAAGTACTCCTCCGGTATTTACATCTATTGCAACAACCGACCCTATATCTACAGGAAACTTTACTCCTGGCTTAAAAGGCAGCTCCCCATTTTTCATCTGATCTATTCTCATCTTTAAAGTCTTTTCTGCAACTTCCTGCAATTTTTTATCAATAGTAAGAACTACATCTTTGCCTGCAATAGGAGGTTCTTTATCCAGCTCTTTATGAATCCTGCCGATATTATTCACATACACCCATTTTTTACCTTTAGTTCCTGCTAATTCGTCTTCTAAAACCCCCTCTAATCCTGTTATTCCAATCATATCGCTGGAAACATTATATCCTTTTTCCTGATATTCATCTGATTGATTAGCCGGTATTTTGCCTATATACCCTAATATATGACAGGCTAGTGTATTATATGGGTAATACCTTATGGGTTTATATACAACATTAATCCCAGGAAGCTCCAAGGCCTTGGTTTCAAGCATAGCTACAGACTCCTGACTTATATCTAGTGCAATTTCCACCGGAATATAGCTCCTATAATATCCATGGCTATCAATTAAGCTTCTTATCTCTATAATCTTAAGAGCATCCCTATCGTTCAATTTATTATCTATATTATATTTCTTTCTATATTTGTCCAATACCTGCTTTGCAGTATAATCCGATCTAATCCCATTCTGTTTCTTCCATCGCATTTCCTCTTCTTCGCTCTGTTCTTCATCCCTAGACCGAAATTCAAAAAATACTTGACCATCTTTATCTTTTATCTCTAAAGGGAAATCATCAATATATTCATCCCCATTATATTCCAATATACTTGCAACCTTTAAAACAATTTCATTTATATTATCGTCAGTTTTTTTGTTCCTGATCATCTGTACAGTAAAACTAGGGCGATTGTCTGCTAGGACTATCCCATTTGCATCCAATATTTTCCCCCTCGGTGCCGGCTGCTCTACCACTCTCATCTTCTCATTTTCTGATAACTTTTTATAGTACTCCCCCTTGGTTATCTGCATATCAGCCAGCTGAAATACTAATTGAAGAAATAGAATTATTACAACTATAATCAATATATTATGTTTATTAAAAAACTTTTTTATCTTCAATGTAACCACCTTAAATAGCAGATTGTCCTTCTTAAAAAGTCAGGGGCAAATCCCTGACTTCTCTGAAAGCTAAGATTTTCTATAATACCATTTCTTACCCATAAATTTTAACTTGTGCAATTTTAAAATCCAATAATATATAAAAATAGAAAGGATACTATTGTACACAGCTTCAGGAAATAACTTGTTGATAAATATCACATTAAACTCAATTTGAAACCTAGCAAAAAAGGTATAGATAAAAGTTAATATTCCTAAAGCTATAGTAGAAATAAAGGTTATTATAACAGGTACAATCAAAGAATCCCTATATACCTTTTCATGAGCAAAACCAATTGAATAACCTAAAAGCATATAAATCAATGCATTTACTCCTATTATATCTGAAAAAAATATATCATGTGCAAACCCTCCGATTAATCCCATGATTGCCCCTGTTAAACTTCCATCCAAAATTGCGAATGAAACAAGCATTATAATAAAAGTATTTGGCTTTACTCCCCCTATTTCGATATAGTCAAACACAGTGGTTTGAAGAATAAAATCCGCTATCATTATCAAACCAGTAACTATAAACCTCATATTTTTTCCCCTTTTTACTCTATTGCATCAATTTTAGGTATTTCGCTTTTTACCACTAGTACTTCTTCTATTCTTAAAAAATCAACCTCTGGCTTTAATATTGCATACTTTAATAATTCATCTTGTTCTTTTACAATCTCCTGTATTTCTCCAATAACTATCCCTTTAGGTATTATCCCGCCTATTCCAGATGTAATAACCTTATCCCCCACAACTATATCCGATTCTATCGGAAGATACACCATCTTGCACAATCCATCTCCAGCATCCAAAAAATTGTTCCCTCTTACCACACCATTATCTCTAGTTCTCTCTATCACTCCGGATACTGAACTCCTAGCATCTATTATAGTAAGAACCTTAGAAAAATCATTGCCTGCTTCGACCACTCTTCCTACCAATCCATCCTTATTTACAACTGCCATATCCACATCTATACCGTCATTGGTACCTTTATTGATTACAAACACGTTGAACCAATTACCTGGGTTTTTCCCCACCACTCTTGCAGCAGCAACAGGATGAGATTTATTATCATCTTTAAATTCCAACAACTCTCTCAGCCTTTTATTCTCCTGTTCTAAATTGCCAGCTTCTCTGTCTATACTTTCCAACTCTTCTACTTTTTCCTTAAGTATCCTATTCTCTTCCGCCAATTCTTTTTTCGTATGAAAGCTAGTAAAAAAATCATATATGCTACCACTTACCTGGTACATAACACCCTGCACAGGAGTAAGCACTTTCCCTATCCAATCCTCAAACATACTAGTGGTCCCCGTTTGAGTTGAACTATAGCCTATTAAAAAAAGAAGAAAGATTGTAATAAGAATTATAGAAATAAGTTGCTTATTCTTAAAGAATTGGGGCAAATTCATCACCCCTCCTAACCAATGTTTCTACCAGTGATTAAAACTCTTTTTAACGTATCCAATTCTTCCAATACTTTTCCAGTACCCAGAGCTACACAGTCTAGAGGATATTCTGATATGTTGACCGGCATTCCAGTTTCGCTTTTTACTAAAGCATCAAATCCGTTTAAAAGAGCCCCTCCCCCTGTGAGCATTATTCCTCTATCCATAATATCCGCTGCAAGTTCGGGAGGAGTTTTTTCAAGAGTTAACTTTATTGCATCCACTATCCTAGTCACCGGCTCGTTTAATGCAGCCATAACTTCTTCTGATGTTATAGTCAACGTTTTAGGAAGTCCAGTAACCAAGTCTCTTCCTCTTATATCCAACGATACCTGTTGTTCTATCTGATAGGCTGAACCTATTTTCATCTTTATTTCCTCGGAGGTTCTCTCTCCTATCATCAAGTTATAATTCTTTTTAATATAGTAAACGATAGCTTCATCCATATCGTCTCCCCCAACTCTCAAGGACATGCTAGTGACAATCCCTCCCAGCGAAATAATGGCTACCTCGCTTGTACCTCCTCCTATATCAACTACCATACTCCCTGTTGGCTCATGTACAGGAAGTTCTGCACCAATAGCTGCAGCCATCGGTTCTTCTATTAAAAAGGCATCTCTTGCACCGGCCTGCCTGGTTGCTTCTTCTACTGCCCTTTTTTCCACTTCAGTGACTCCAGAAGGCACACATACTACTACTCGTGGAGGGATAGGAAACTTCCTCGGACTAGCCTTTCTTATAAAATATTTTAGCATCTCCTGTGTTATATCAAAATCAGCAATAACACCATCTTTCATAGGTCTTATTGCAATTATATTCCCCGGCGTTCTACCTATCATCTTTTTGGCCTCTTGCCCTACTGCAAGAACTTCCCTGGTATTATCATTTCTTATAGCTACAACAGAAGGCTCCCTTACTGCTATACCTTTCCCTCTGACATGCACCAGGGTATTAGCTGTACCGAGATCTATCCCTAGATCTCTAGAAAACACGTTTAACAGACCCATACTTTATTTGCTCCTTCCAATATTAATACGTTTTTTACATTAACTCTTTTTGTTTTAAACTTATAAATATTCCATCTCCAATTATTATATGGTCTAATACCTCTATCCCTAAAATTTTACCTGCTTCAACAATCCTCTTGGTTACCTTGATATCTGCTGAACTTGGCTTAGGATCACCGCTAGGATGATTATGAGCTAATATTATAGACGCACATCCAACTTTTATAGGATTGCTAAACACTTCTCTAGGATGTGCTATAGAAGTATTTATGTTGCCAATTGAAACGCTCTCTATACCCATTACCTGATTTTTGATGTTTAACTCAATTACTTTAAAATGCTCCTTTTTAAGGTGGCGCATTTCACCCATCAGCAAGTTAGCTGCATCTCTAGGGGTGGTGATGCTGTATCTTTCTTCAGTGCCCATAGAAGATATTCTTCTCCCTAACTCTATTGAGGCTTTAATCTGTGATGCTTTTGCCAAGCCAATACCTGGATTTGTACTGAGTTCTTCTACCGTAGCATCGATAAGGTATCTCAAACCGCCTTCCTTGGCAAGCAATTTATGAGCCAGTGTAATAGCGGATTGATTTTTTGTCCCTGTCCTTAAAAGTATAGCCAACAATTCTCCATCAGATAAAGCCTTAACACCATATTTAAGAAGTCTTTCTCTAGGTCTTTCGCCTTTAGGCATTTCTCTTATTGTAAGATTATACTGTTTACTGCCCATATAATATCACCTATTTCATGAGTAGTTATGACAGCATATCAATGCCAAATTTCTTCAACATATCATATAGTTTTGATACAGGTAGACCAACTACATTAAAGTAACAGCCATCTATTTTTTCGACAATGACAGAACCATAACCTTGTATTGCATATGAACCAGCTTTATCAAATACCTTTTCTTTGTTTAGATATTTTATTATCTGTGAATCAGATAATGTCTTTATCTTTACTTTTGTTTTCTGGTAATCAACTATTGTTCGACCTGTATCACTATCTATCAAGGCAACGCCTGTGATTACATTATGATATCTTCCTTGTAACATTTTTATCATATTATAGGCATCCTCTATACTATCAGGTTTACCTAAAATTTTGCCATCTGCTACAACAATTGTATCTGCTCCAATGACAATCCCTGGCATATCGCCTGTATCAATAACTCTCTTCGCCTTCCTTAAGGCTAGATCCATAACAATTTGTTCAGGCGAATCTATGCAATTTAAAGTTTCATCAATATCACTGGGCACCACAATAACATCCATCCCTAGCTCTTTAAGTATTTCTACTCTCCTTGGCGATTTTGACGCAAGTATTATCTGATGCATATTTCTATGACCTTAAATAACTGATGATGGCAAAAAGCATGCCTATAATGCTTCCAAAATTCACATTGAATAAAATACCAAAGGTAAACTCTAGCACCTTCAAGTCAATTACCAATGGGCTCTTCATGCCTATAGGATAGTTGAAATTAAATAAATCAAAATAATTTCCCAAAATATCTCCTATTACTCCCCCTATTATTATGCCTGATAATATTAATATAAACAAAACCCATGGATTTCTACTCGCTCTACTTCTCATAAATGCTGCCTCCTCTTATATTACCATATTTATTATTTCAATTTAAATACAAAAATAGAGGCTGACCAGTATTTGTATTTTATTTTTACCATAATCTTTCAAGAACATACATCCAGAGCAGTGAAACTTTAAGTGACTAAATAAACCCCTTATAAACTGGTTAGTACAAGCCTCACATATTTAAGTATAGCATTTCTAGCAGTAAAAACAATAGAATTTTTTCAATAATTTATAACAAAGATTTATCATTTATTTAATAAAAAGGATACTGCTTATTAGTATCCTTTTTATTTCATACTTATGGCATCTTTAGGACATCTTACTTCACACTGTCCACAACCAACGCATTTATCTTCCAACACCTTATGAGGCTGCTTTTTTTCGCCTTCAATAGCATCAAATTTACACTCTTTTTTGCATAAAGTACAGCCTATACATTTATCTTCATCTATATTAGCCACTCTTCTTTTTGCAAACTCTGCATGGATTGCACCTGTAGGACATTTCTCTGCACATACCATACAGTTAGTACATTTTTCATAATCTATATGAGCAAGATTGTCATCAAAACTTATTGCATCAAACTTGCATTCCCTTACACATATCCTACAACCGATACAGCCTACCTGACAATTTTGTTTTACTGTCTTTCCTCTATCTTCAGATTTGCAATAAACCTGCACTCGGCTTGTTTCAGGAACCAGTTCAATCAATCCCTTCGGGCATTCATCAATGCATTTGCCACAACCGATACACTTATTTTGATCCACTACTGCAATCCCATTCACTATGCTTATTGCATTAAAATTACATGCTTTAACACATGATCCTAATCCTAAACATCCATATTGACAGGATTTGCTACCTCCGGCTAATTGTACTGCAGCATTGCAATCCTGTAATCCGATATATATATATTTATCTTTGCTCTTTTGGCAATCCCCACTGCATAAGACTTTAGCGTATTTCCTTACTTGTTCTGTATCACAATCTATTCCCAATACTTGGGCAATCTTATTAGAAACATCCGGTCCTCCGGCTGTACACCCGGTCAAAGGTGCTTCTCTGTTCACCACTGCTTCTGCAAAAGCATCACAACCGGCAAAACCACATGCTCCACAATTAGCTCCGGGCAATATTTCTCTTGTTTTGGCTATTCTCTCATCTACTTGAACTGCAAATTTTTTGGATGCAAGTGCCAATACTACTCCGAAAAATACACCTAGTCCACCCATACTCACTACTGCAATTAATAGTATATTATTATTCATCTTTCCACCTCCAACTATCCTCGCATATCTATTACATTGCTATCAATCCGGAAAAACCCATAAAAGCCATGGCTAATATACCTGCAATCAATAACGTAATTCCCACTCCCTTTAAACATTCCGGTACATCGGCAAACTCTAATTGTTCTCGAATGCCTGCCATCATTGTAATAGCCAATGTAAATCCAATACCCCCTCCAAATCCAAACACAGTGCTTTCAATGAGAGTATAACCCTTGGTAGCAGAAATCAATGCAAGTCCTAAAATTGCACAATTTGTAGTTATCAAAGGTAAAAATATCCCCAGTGCTTGATATAAGGACGGACTGCTCTTTTTTATCACCATCTCCACCAATTGAACCAGCGAAGCAATAATCAATATAAATGCAACATACTGTAAAAATTTTTCCATACCGAACTTTTCAAGTATATATTTTTGTACAATCCAAGTTACTGGTGCAGACAAAGTCATTACAAAAGTCGTTGCTATTCCCATACTAAAAGCAACATCGATCTTTTTAGATACTCCTAAGAAAGGACATGTTCCCAAAAACCTTGCCAGCACGAAATTGTTTACCAATATAGAACCTACGAATATCAATATCAGTTCTTTCACATTGCAACCCCCTTTCACCCATTATCTGCACTCATCTTTTCCCGAATTGTTTTTATTAGAAACATGATTCATTATTCCCATCAGTATACCTAAAGTGATAAACGCCCCAGGCGCTAAAACAAATATTATTATTGGGGTATATGCTTCTCCCATTATATTTATACCAAATACGCTTCCCATTCCCAGTATTTCTCTTATTATTCCTAGCACAGTCAAAGATGCGGTAAAACCCAAACCCATACCTAGTGCATCTGCTATGGAAAGCATCACAGTGTTCTTTGATGCAAATGCTTCTGCCCTTCCCAGTATAATACAGTTAACAACAATTAATGGTATAAATAAACCCAATACCTTATGCATATCCGGAAAATAAGCAGCCAATACCAAGTCAATAACAGTCACGAATGTTGCAACTATTATGATATAAGATGGTATCCTAACTTCGTCGGGTATCAAGTCCTTTATGGCAGCAATTATTATTTCTGAAAACAACAGGACGAAGGTAGTCGCAAGGCCCATTGCCAAACCGTTCATAGCTGCATTTGTAACAGCAAGTGTAGGACACATACCCAGCACCAGCCTGAAAGTGGGATTTTCTTTCCATAAGCCTTTTGTGAATTCTTTCCACATCCTCATTGATTGCCACCGCCCTTTTTATATTCTTCAAGTGCAATTTCTATATTATCTTTTAATGCTTTAGCTACAGCTTTAGAAGAAACAGTAGCACCTGTTATAGCATCCACATCTTCCTTAACCTGGTATTCATCAGACACCGGTTTATTTTTAAATTGATCAGTAAAAAAGCCTTCCGTTATTTTCGCACCTAATCCTGGTGTCTCTGCATGACTCAATATCGATACTCCGGTAAGGATCTCATCGTCAACATTCATACCTACCATTATACTTATATCACCTTGAAATCCCGCTTCCTGAGCAATAAAGGCTATACCAACAGTATCACCCGAATCATCATAACCTTGATACATTTCAATAGAGGCTCCATCAACCTCCTGATACTCCTTGGCATCGGGCAATACTTCAAAAATTGCCTCCTCCAGTCTGGCTTGAGCTACTTCTTCTATTTTAGGCTGTGTAAGGATAGATGTTTCTGCTAAAATAAACCCTGATAAAATGGAAATAATACCAAGTACAACTACTAACCTCAATATTCCTTTCATTGGCGCACCTCCCCATATATTCTGGAGCGGGTATATCTGTCAATTATGGGTGTCAAACCATTCATTAAAAGTATTGAAAACATCACGCCTTCAGGATAACCTCCATATACCCTTATTATAACTACTAAAACTCCTGCACCTATACCAAAGACAAACCTTCCTATTTTGGTCACAGGCGTTGTTACCATATCAGTTGCCATAAAAAATGCCCCAAATAACAATCCTCCGGCTAACAGGTGAAAGATTGGGTCCTGTCCAATTATAAGGGACAGTATAGCAACACTTGCTAAATAACCTACAGGTATCCTCCAGTCAGCATAACCTTTATAAATAAGATAAATTCCCCCTAAAATAATGGCTATTACAGAGGTCTCACCGATAGACCCACCTATATTACCGGTAAATAAATCAATATAACTTGTAGTAGCTCCTTCCATCTTTAGTAAATTCAACGGTGTCGCAGATGTAACACCATCTACAGGATTAATCCATGTAGTCATATGGACGGGAAAACTTATTATCAAAAATGCTCTCCCCACTAGGGCCGGGTTAAAAGGGTTACATCCCACTCCCCCAAAAACCTGCTTTCCCAGTCCGATTGCTACTACCGCCCCTAGAATAACCATCCACAACGGTAATCGGGGTGGTAAAGTCAAAGCCAAGAGAAGGCCGGTAACTACAGCACTTCCATCATCTATAGTCAGAGGTTTGTTTCTCAATTTTTGAAAGACAAACTCAGTCAATACACAAGCCAATATACTTGCCAGTATCATCCACACAGAATAAATACCAAAATAATATATGCCAGATATTACAGTAGGAATCAGTGCAGCGATCACACTATACATTATTTTGTTAACTGTAACATCTGTAGCTATGTGAGGAGAAGATGACACAATAAATTTCTGATCTTCCATTTTTCTCTATCCCTCCAAGCATTTATTTTTTGTTTCGCTTTTGCGCTATAATCTTTTGTTTTGCCATCCTGATATTGGGAAGCAGTGGCCTTCTTGCAGGACAAGTAAAAGAACAACTGCCGCACTCTATGCAGTCAAGCACATTTAATTTTTCTGCTTCATCAAGATTACCGATAGATATATAGTTAGAAATATTTATAGGCATCAATCCTACAGGACAAGCATCAACACACCTGGCACATCTGATGCATTGTTTGACTTGATGCTGCTTTGCTTCATCTTCAGTCAATACCAATATACCGGACGTACCTTTGATCACCGGAACATCGATTGAATATTGGGCTAACCCCATCATAGGCCCTCCCATGATAACTTTTGCAGGTGTTCCATTAAAACCACCACATTGCTCTATCACTTCCCTAAAGGTAACTCCTATTTTAACCAACATATTCTGCGGGTTTTTTACACCGTTACCTGTAACAGTAACAACCCGTTCTACCAGAGGCATACCTACATTTACTGCATTTGCTATTGCACATGCAGTACCAACGTTGGATACTATTACACCAACATCCATAGGCAACCCACCTGAAGGTACTTCTTTTCCAGTTATAGCCTTAATCAATTGTTTTTCAGCACCCTGAGGATATTTTGTCTTTAAAGTCACAACTGAAATGTCGGATCGATCAGCACATTTTTTTGTCAGTAATTTAATTGCATCTTTTTTATTGTCTTCTATAGCTATATAACCATGATCAACCCTTACAGTTTTCATTATCGCTTTAAGCCCGAATATAACATCATCAGGCTTTTCAAGCATAACTCTGTGATCGGCAGTTAAATACGGTTCGCATTCTGCACCATTTATAATAACAGTATCAATTTTCTTTTCAGGAGGTGGAGATAGTTTTACCTGAGTAGGAAATGTAGCTCCCCCCATCCCCACGATACCTGCCTCTCTTATAATTTGTCTTATCTCGTCAGGAGACAAATCTTCTAATGAGCTGACAGGACGAACTGATTCATCTATAGTTTCATTGCCATCAGATTCAATAACTATAGAATCTACCTCTTGTCCTAGAGGATATTCCCACTTTTTTATTTCCTTAACAATCCCTGATACACTGGAATGCACAGGAGCACTCACAAATCCCTTTGCTTCTCCTAACTTTTGACCAACTTTAACATATTGTCCCTTTTCCACGATAGGAATACAAGGTGCTCCAATATGCTGCTGCATAGGAATTACAAGAATGGAAGGTGTCTCTGCTTTTTTTATCTCTAAACTGCTAGTTCTAGATTTTCTATGAGGTGGATGGATACCACCACGAAAAGTTAATACACCATTCAATATATTTCACCTCACCTTTTATTGAAACCCTAAATATATTTGATGCTAAAAATAAAACAACATTGAATATGCACATAATTTATCATATTGATTATGCAAAATTAAATCATGTATAGATGAACTTCGGGGAAAACCAAACTGGCATTTCCTACATTCCATTCGTCAAGTGTTTTAGCTGAATATTCATGGGCATCCCGTATAAATTCCTGTCCATGTTTCAACTCAACCTTTGCTTAACAACACATTATCTATACAGCTTTAAAATTACCCCTAATAAGATATTATAACATGTTTTTTTATGATTATTTTATGTATTTTTATGGTATTTGAACTCATAAATACTAATTACAAGTAAAAAAATGCCGAATATTTTCCTAAGAACATTAGAACTTAAGTGAATAGCTATCTTTGAACCAATCAAGGCCCCTAATATACCAAATATCATCAAAAAAAAAGATAATTTAATCAAAACATTACCATTTTTTATATGAATCAATACAGCAATAATGGCAACCGGTATAAACGAAATAAGATTAATCCCCTGTGCAGTATGCTGTTCAACACCAACAATAAATATAAGGGCAGGTATTAATATTGTCCCGCCCCCTATACCCATAGCGGCAATTATACCACTAACAAGACCTATTATAAATAAAGCCATTAGAATATCATCCTTATGGCCGCTATAAACATAAAAACAGAAAAAATTTTTCTTAAATATTTAGCAGGCAATTTATTCATCAACCTAGCTCCTAAAAAACTCCCCAGCATACCTCCGGATACGATATATGTCAATAATTTATAATCAACTATTCCGTTGCTCAAATATATATAAGAACTGGCACAGGCTAGGGGTAATATCACCGACACAGCTGTTGCATGTGCATTGTGATCCTCTATTTTCAGCATAGAAGTCATTCCAGGCACTAATATCATGCCTCCTCCCGCGCCAAAAACCCCATTGCATATCCCTGATATGAACCCTATAAGTATAATCTTTATATAATACGCTCTCGTTTTCATATAGCTCCTTTATATTCGTAAGTAATTTATTTAATCAGTAACAAATATATTGTTTGTCATGATATAAAGATTATACATAATAAAGAGGTGCCAGAGACACCTCTTTATTTGCTATATGATATATTTTTCCCTCTTTTGGTATTTAGTATGAAGTAATTCATGAGCTTTATGGCTGTTAGGCTCACCAAAGTACTCATCATATATCTTTTTAATTTCTGGATTTTCATGGGATTTTCTGATAGGAAGATTTTCATCTTCTTCATATATAGCCTTTGCCCTAACCTTAGCAGGATCAATATCCATCTTTATCTTAGCATTTACTATAGGCTGCCCTCCACCATTTACGCATCCGCCAGGACATCCCATGACTTCTATGAAATGATAATCTTTTTCTCCGGATCTTACTTTCTCCAGTAATTCTTTAGCATTTTTAGTTCCATGAGCAACAGCTACATTTACATCTAAATCTCCAATTTTAACAGTTGCTTCCTTAACCCCTTTTAAACCCCTAACATCTTCAAAAGCAATATCCTTGAGCTCTTCACCTGTCAATACTTCACACACCGTTCTCAATGCCGCCTCCATAACACCACCTGTAGCACCGAAGATAACAGCTGCTCCAGTTGAGGCTCCTAATGGATGATCAAAATCTTCATCAGGCAATTTACCAAAATCCATCCTTGCTTCTTTTATCATCTTAGCCAACTCTCTTGTAGTAAGAACAACATCCACATCCGGATAACCTGTTCCACTCAACTCTGGTCTTTTAGCCTCAAACTTTTTAGCGGTGCAAGGCATTATAGAAACGACAAAAATATTTTCAGGATCTATTCCTTGTTTTTCCGCATAATAAGATTTCAATACAGCTCCCATCATCTCATGTGGAGATTTACAGGATGATAAGTTATCCAGAAAATCCGCAAAATAATGCTCACAATACTTTATCCATCCAGGGCTACACGATGTGATCATAGGCAACTTCCCACCACTTTTAATCCTATTGATCAGCTCTGTACCTTCTTCTAAAATAGTCAGGTCAGCTGCAAAGTTGGTATCTACAACTCGGTCAAAACCTAGCCTCCTCAAAGCAGACACCATCTTCCCTTTTACATTTGTACCTATGGGCATGCCAAACTCTTCCCCTAAAGCAACTCGTACGGCAGGAGCTGTCTGAACCACAACATGCTTGTTTTCATCAGCCAATGCATCCCAAACTAGGTCAGTATCGTCTTTTTCTCTCAAAGCACCTACAGGACACGCCTCTATGCACTGACCACAATTAATACATGGTACATCACCGATACTCTTTTTAAATACAGGCTCTACAATAGTATTGAAACCTCTTTCTGTAGCACCTATTACACCAATACCTTGAACATCCCTGCAAGTACTTATACATCTCCTACACAATATACATTTATTAGGATCTCTCACTATAGACGGTGAAAATTCATCTATAGGTCTATTCATAGATTCACCTTGGAATCTTATTTCTTTAACGTTCAACTCATCTGATAACTTTTGAAGTTCACAGTTTAAATTTCTGTCACAACTCAAACAACTTCTGTCGTGATTTGAAAGTATCAATTCCAATGTGACTTTTCTTGATTCTCTCACCTTTGGAGAATTGGTCTGTACTTCCATTCCATCAGTAGCTTTTAATACACAAGATGTCTGTAATGTTCTAGCACCTTTCACTTCAACAACACACATTCTACATGCGCCTATCTCGTTTACACCCTTTAAATAACACAATGTCGGGATATCAATACCGATACTCTTTGCCGCTTCCAACACAGTGGAACCCTTTGGGACTTCAACTTTTTGCCCATCTATAGTCAAGGTTACTTTTTCCATCTTTCACACTCCTTACTCTTTTTGAACAACTTACTTTCTAATTATTGCACCAAAAGGACATTTCTCCATACATGCCCCACATTTGATACATTTGTCTTGATCGATCTTATATGGCTTTTTCTTTTCACCCGAAATAGCTGTTACAGGACAGCTCCTTGCGCATAGGCCACACCCTCTACACTTATCTTCGATTATTTCATAGCTTAGCAGATTTGTGCAAACGCCTGCAGGACATTTCTTATCCTTTACATGAGCAATATATTCATCTCTAAAATATGTCAATGTGCTCAATACAGGGTTCGGTGCCGTCTGACCTAAACCGCATAGTGCTGATTGCTTAATATTATTAGCCAATATTTCCAAATTATCTATATCTTCCATAGTCCCATTGCCACTAGTAATCTTTTCCAATATTTCTAGCATCCTCTTTGTACCTATTCTGCAGGGAGGGCATTTCCCACAGGATTCATCAACGGTAAATTGCAAAAAGAACTTTGCTATGTCAACCATACAGTTATCTTCATCCATTATGATAAGTCCACCTGAACCCATCATGGAACCAACTTGAGCTAGAGATTCATAATCGATAGGAACATCCAGATTAGAAGCCGGTATACATCCTCCTGATGGTCCGCCGGTCTGTGCCGCCTTAAACTTCTTACCGTTAGGTATCCCTCCACCTACTTCATACACGATTTCTCTTAAAGTAGTTCCCATAGGTACTTCTACCAATCCTGTGTTGTTTATCTTTCCCCCAAGAGCAAATACCTTAGTTCCCTTGCTCTTTTCAGTACCTATCTTGGTAAACCATTCAGGTCCGTTAAGCAATATTTGAGGTATATTTGCAAATGTTTCAACATTGTTAATCAATGTAGGCTTACCAAACACACCTTCATTGGCTGGGAAAGGAGGTTTAGGCGTTGGTTCTCCCCTCTTACCTTCTATAGATGATATCAATGCCGTCTCTTCTCCGCAAACAAATGCACCGGCACCCAATCTAACTTCCAAATCAAAATCAAAACCTGAATCAAATATATTCTTGCCAAGTAGACCATATTCCTTTGCCTGATTTATTGCAATGTTCAACCTTTTAACTGCAATCGGATACTCAGCCCTTACATAAATAAAACCTTGGCTTGCATCTATACAATATCCGGCAATAGTCATCGCTTCTATAATAGCATGAGGATCTCCCTCTAATATACTTCTGTCCATAAAAGCACCTGGGTCACCTTCGTCGGCATTACATATTACATATTTTTCATCACCTTCAGCTTTTGCTGCAAATGACCACTTAAGCCCTGTAGGGAACCCGGCACCACCACGACCTCTCAATCCGGATTCTTTTAAAGTATCTATAACTTGTTCAGGTGTCATCTCGGTCACTGCCTTGGCAAGCGCTCTATATCCGTCAATCGCTATATATTCATCGATATCTTCAGGATCTATTAACCCGCACCCTTTAAGAGCAACCCTCATCTGTTTTTTATAAAACTCTACTTCTGAAAGTGATTTTATTATATCGTCTTTCACACTGTCATCATACAATAAATCTTTAACTATTCTGCCTTTCATTAGGTGCTCTTCTACTATTAATTTTACATCTTCTTCAGTGATTCTACTATAAAAGGCCCCTTCCGGATAAACAACTACAATAGGACCCACTTCACATAATCCAAAGCACCCTGTCCTTACAACTTTCACTTCTTTATCCAAATCATGTTTTTTTAGTTCACTATCAAATTTATCAGCGACCTTATCAGAACCTGAAGAAGTACATCCGGTTCCGCCACAAATCAATACATGTGATCGATACAACTCCATTGTATTACCTCCTCTACTGACATTTTTCTTTATTCATAACTTCCTATGGTAAATTCCTTCACAACTCTTCCATTAACGATATGCTCTGCTACCACCCTTGCAACTTTTTCAGGTGTCATCTCCACATATGTCACCTTTTCTTCTCCCGGAACAAACACCTCTACAATAGGCTCCAACCTGCACACGCCTATACATCCTGTCTGGGTTACTATAACATCCTGAAGCTTTCTTTTGCTTATCTCTTCCATGAATGCGTGTAATACAGGTCTTGCACCTGCTGCTATTCCACAAGTAGCCATCCCTACAACAACCCTAATGCCAGTTTGTCTATCTTTTCTCAAATTAACCTTTTCAAGAGTTCTATTTCTTATCTCTTCCAATTCTTTTATCGATTTCATTAAATTACACCTCCATACATTTTAGATATTCCTTCATCTATATAACCTTTTATCCACTGTATGACTTCAATATCCGATATAGGCACATCATCCCCCAATACTTCTCTTACACTTCTGGTATCGAATTGAAACTGTTCTTGATTGTAATAATGAATATATTCGAAATCAATATCGGGGTTAGTCATTATGAGCGAAACAATGGTGCCTGTGACATCGCCTAAAGGCGCCCTATCTATATGGTCATGGACAAATACAGCCCTCACAGCTGTACCCTTATCCAACTCGCTTTTCACTTCAAGACTTCCGTCACATCTTTCCGCAGCAGCTTTTAACAAAGGTAAACCCATCCCTACTTTTCTGGTACTCCGCATGGTAACAAAGGGATCGGTCACCCTACCCAACATTTCCTCGGGAATTCCTTTACCATTATCTACTACATCAATCACCATAATATTATCCTTGATATCCTCACGGATAGATATTTTTATAAGGTCTGCTCCGGCCTTTATTGAATTTTGTACTATGTCCAATATGTGTAAAGATATTTCTCTCATAAGAATCTTTATTGATATTGCTTTAAAATTTTAGGAATATCGTCTGGTACCAATCTGCCGTGTACGTCATCATTTATCATCATAACAGGGGCGAGTCCGCAAGCTCCCAAACACCTTGTAGCATCAAGGGTAAATTTGCCATCCTCTGTCGTTTGTCCAACTTTAATACCTAATTCGCTTTCAACTCTCTCCACGACCTTCTGCGCACCTCTTACATAGCAAGCGGTACCAAGACAAATTCCAATCTGGTATTTGCCTTTAGGCTGAAGAGTAAATTGGGCATAAAAAGTTGCTACACCGTATACGTCAGTTAACGGAATATTCAATTCCTCTGCAATATAGTTTTGAACTTCAAAGGGAAGATAACCAAAGATGTGCTGTGCTTCGTGCATAATAGGCATCAAATCTCCATTTTTTCCTTTATGCTGATCAATTACTTTTTTTAACTTTTTAAACTTATCCTGGTTCTCCTCGTTGATACACTGAGCCAAAATAATCCCCTCCCACAAATAATAATTAAAAATTTTAATAGATTTCTTGATTGATAATTTTTTATCAATGATTTGCCCAAATATCATTCTACCATAAAACAAAAAAAAATTCACTAAATTTATTATAATTTAGTTAGGGCCCTCCAAACCTGTGTATAATCAATTTTTAAACAATCATAAAAAACTCTTCTATATGTTTAGGTTTTTGTTGCTTTTTAACAAATTTATTATATCAACCGGCTTATTTTTATAAACATCAATAATCGTTTGACGTTCCAATATATCCCATAAATAATGGGCATCAGAAGATATTATTGTCCTATATTTTTTAATAAAAGGATTTTGTTTTTTAAATGTTAAAAAATCAACATTCTTGGACAACTCTAGAGTAGTAAATTCAGGACTTTCAGGGATAAACCCAAGATTAGTCAACAAACTAAATCCATATCTATCTATATGTGCTGGAATGGTAACCCCGCCTAATCTATAGACATATTCATATACCTCCCCAATTGTAAGAACAGTGGACGTTAAAAGGAGCTTTTTATAGCTTGCTATAATGTTATCTTGCTCATCGAACAAAAGCTGCCTCCCAAATATATTCTCCTTGTTTTCAATATCAGGCAGATTCCGATCAATTATCACTTGAAACTCATTTATAGATTGCATATCCGGGAAAAGACATATCAAATGTACCTCTTCCTTTGTCTGCACTTCCATTCCCGGTATTACACATAAATCATTTTTATCTCCCAAGCGTTTAACTGCTTCTACGTTTAATGACGAATTATGATCAGTCAATGCAATTGCGTCTAGTTTCTTTAGCTTACACATATTTACAATGTTGTTGGGAGTCATATCATCGTCTCCACATGGAGACAATGCAGAGTGAATATGCAAATCAACGGCAATCTTCATAGCCCTAGCCCTCTTTTATCCCAAAACCATACAATTTCCCAGCTATCTCATATCCAGATAAGCTAGAGGACAATAACGGAATTTCCTCTTGTTCAGCTTTTTCTATAGTTTCATTCTCAATCTTTATCCCCTCAGGAACTATAATACAGCTGATATTTAAGAGAGTAGCAACTGCAATTATATTGGGATGCACCTGCACAGTTATCCATACAAACCCTTGTTTAGCATGAGACATAACCCAACTCAATAAATCACAACAATAGCCGCCCGTTATCTCCTTATCGAGATATTTGTTACCTGCTACGACATTTAATTTTAATTTTTCTATCATATCGCATACCTTCATAAACTTTTCACCCCTTTCTAGGTGGAAATTTGTCTGAAATATCAACCATCTGTGTAGCCAATTCTTTTACCTTTTCACGAAGCTTAAAAATACAATCAAATTCCGATGCATTTCCTCTTACAATATCCTCTGCAAGAGTTCTGCAGCTCGGCGCACCGCAAGAACCACAGTCTAATCCAGGTAAACTATCGCATATCTGCTCTAACCTCTCCATCTTCTTTATGGCCTCAACAATATCCTCATCCAATTTCATAACGGATTTAGCCGTTATAGGTTCTTTTAAATCTACGTTGATGGTTTTCAATATCCGATCTAGCTCTCTGTCTTCCAGCAACTCTTTAGGAACCTTTTCCGCCAGCCTTCTCACTCTGTTCTTTGCAACAAACCCATTCTCAACAGTCAATGGACCTCCTACACATCCGCCAGGACAAGCTAACCCTTCAAAAAAATCAAGGTCATTGAGCTTGTTGTTCTCTATTTCCTCTAGAACTTTTATTACGTTTTGTATCCCGTCTACTGATAAAAAATTTTCTGTTTCAACAGCGTGTCCCTCTCCGCCAGATATTGCCCATCCTACCCCATACCCTGAAGCCTTTTGTATCCCTCTGTCCGATTTGTTGTGCCCTGTTGATTTATAGTTGCTAATTACATTGTTCAAAGGCCCATATATATCCTGTATAGAAATAGCTCCATCTACATATGACTTTTTATTGCCTATAGGATTTTTTATGCTGGTCATTTTAGCAGCACAGGGTGTTATAAAAAAAGCTCCAATATCATTTTCTGATAATGCAAATTTTTTTATAGCCTCTTTTTTAGCCATTTTAGCCGCTGTTTCCATTGGAGAATCAACATCTATCACATTTTGGATAAGTTCAGGAAATCGTACCTGGATAAGCCTCAAAATAGCCGGACAAGCTGATGATATTATGGGTTTTTTATATTTTTTCTGTTTTATCTTTCTATTTATATACGAACTTATAATATCTGCTCCCCTGGCTACTTCATATACCTCGTTAAAGCCTAGTTGAAGAAGTCCATTTAGGATAGCCTGTACATCATAAAAATTTTTAAATTGACCATATAAAGTAGGTGCAGGAAGAGCTATGCTGTATTTGTACTTTTCTATTATATTCAACGGATCTGTTATCGCCTGCTTTGCATGGTAAGGACATATCCTAATACACTCCCCACAGTCAATACACCTTTCATTTATAATCCTAGCTTTTCCGTCTCTCACTCTGATTGCTTCAGTAGGGCATCTTTTTATGCAATTAGTGCAACCTTTGCATTTATCCTTATTTAAAGTTACTGAGTGAAAATATTCCCCCATCAATTATCTCCCCTATTTAAATTTATAACCATCTTTATTTTAGTACCCTCTCCTACTTTTGTTTTTATGTCAAAACTATCAGAACATTTTTTCATGTTGGGAAGCCCCATACCTGCGCCAAAGCCCAACTCTCTTATATTATCCGGAGCTGTAGAATAACCTTCCTTCATTGCGAGTTCAATACTTTCTATTCCAGGACCTCTATCATTTGCATAGATGATTATCCTTTCCGGTGTAACATCTATCTCCATTCGTCCTTCATCCGCATGAATCACTATATTCATTTCGGTCTCATATGTTGCAATAGCTACCCTTCTTATTATATGAGAATCAATTCCCAGTTGCTTTAACGTCTTTTTAGTCTTGCTAGATGCCTCTCCAGCAGCTGAAAAGTCTCCTCCTTTTATATCAAAACCTAATTTAAAGATATTCTCATTCATATCTAAACACCTCTAATTTATTTCCCTTTTAATCCCTTTTTATAAAGTTTTCCACAGGCTTCAAATAGCGTTAAATCAGTTTTAAGGAGACATATATTATTTTCTGCTGCTAACTTAATAGTTTCTTTATCAGGCATCTTACCTCTGACAAATGCTATCACACAAACATCTACCATTTCGGCGGTTCGTATTACTTGAGGATTTGTAAGGCCTGTCAAAAGAACCAGCTTGTCTTTGACAAACGCAAGAACATCACTCATCAAATCTGCACCACAAGCACAGTTTACTGAATTATCCAATAGATGTTCGCCAAATATCACTTGTGCATCAAGAATCTCTTTTATTTCACTTATCTTCACTCCAGAACCCCCATTATTTTAAATTGCTTATTTTATAATAAAACTCTTCAGTACAAGCAACAATATCCATATAACCATCATTTAATACACTATCGATCTTATCACTGTTTAGGTGTTTTTTGCACTCAGTTAGATGATCGATATATTCGTTTTTTATACTCTCTATTCCACCGAAAACCTGCTCAAGCTTTGCAGGATACTCCTTGTTCTCAAGAATATTATTCAATTGATTTAATTTTTTCCCTATGTTATCGATTTCTTTATTTAATTCTAAAGTGCTAACCCCAGAATGTTTCATTTTATATAATATATCGCTTTCTTCTTGGATACATTGAATAAATAAGTTGATACATTTATCTAGTGAAATTATATAATCATGAAAATTTTCTGTATATGTTATTTCTATATCGGGAGAATCCCATCGCTTAATGTTGCAATCCAACCCGTTTTTTTTCAATATTTCTCTTTCAGCATCAGCTTTTTTGTTATCGGTATATGCAGATGATATAACCCTATAATAATCTTCTTCAATTATTTTGGATATATATCCTAAACTCTGCATTTGCAAAGCCATCTCCTGGGCATTCTTAAATTCCTTAAACGCCCCTATCTGAATTTTGTAAAAAGTTATGCTGGGAACAACAAAGTCCTTCTTATCTAACTTTTTAGATGGATTATTGGCGCTATCTTGCATCTCTCCTTTTCTAGGAGTTTTTTCTGTTTCCAGCACATCATCAGAAACACCAAATATATACGGAATAATTATCCACTTCCCAATTGCTACTCCTAGAGCAGCTGTAGCTAAAAAAAACAATATTATAAAAAACAAGATACTACGCTCTTTCCTTCCTCTCCTCATCTTAATTTTCATTCTTGTTACTCTCACAATCTTTATCCCCCTGAACCAGTTATTCAGTATCTACAGAGTTCACCCCATCAATCTTCATGAGCTCGTCCATCAGTTCCAATTTGCTGCAACCTGATGGAAGCTTGATTAAAAAACCTACCCTTATCATGTTCTCTTCCGCCTTTATAAGTTTTATATCCTCTATTCCTACTTCAAGGCTTCCCATAACCTCACCTATCTTACCTATTTGTCCCGGTCTATCTTCTATTTGTAATACTAAATTATAATAAGCAGAACTCAACAGGACAGCACTTTCTAATTTTTTTAACAATACTAAAACCAAATACACAATAATCGCTGCACCAATTCCTCCTAAATAAAAACCGGTACCTACCGCAAGCCCTATACAGGCAACAGCCCATAAACTTGCTGCTGTCGTAAGTCCACGCACTGTGTCTCCCTCTCGTATTATGGTACCTGCACCTAAAAAACCTATCCCGCTTATTACCTGGGCTCCAAGCCTTGCAGGATCTATATTAGTCAAATTTTTATATTCAAAAAACAAATATTCGGAAGTTATCATAACCAAAGCAGAACCTACACATACTAAAATATGTGTTCTAAAACCTGCCGGTCTATTAGCGCTTTCTCGTTCAATGCCTATCAATCCACCTAGAATACATGCTAACAATAATCTTAAAATAGGCTGTAAATATTCCATATAATTCATATCTTATAACCCTTTCTTTCCCTCAAATGACATCCGTCATTGAGAAGACTCAGTACAACTTTATCCTTTTTAAAATCAAGAATACTTATAGAAGCATTCCCTAGCCACATCCTATTAAATAAACTCATGTCAATATTCATAAATCCTAATATTGCCGTTTTTAAAACAGTACCATGAGAAACAATCAATATATTCTCATCCTCATGTCTTTCTACCAGTGATACTATACAACCCATGATACGTTTCTGGACATTATATAAGTTTCTTTCTCCTGGTATCACTGCCTTATCGGGATGTTCCTTCCATTCATTGTACTCCTTGGGGTATTTCTCTTTTATGTGTTCAAGACTTAATCCTTCCCATATGCCAAAATCAACTTCTCTCAGCCCTTTTAATTTATTTGTTTTTTTACCCAGCTTTTCTGCCACATATTCAGCAGTTTGATACGCCCTTGATAGATCACTAGAATATATGTGTTGTATTCCTTCATATAATAATCTTTCAGCAAGCAGCATGCTCTGTACCCTTCCCCTATCTGTAAGTTCAACATCTGTATGCCCTTGTACTTTAAACCCGGTATTCCAGCGGGTCTCACCATGCCTTACTAGATAAACTTTTGCCATGCTCGCCCTCCTAGATTATTATGATAATTATTTATTTATTATACCATATATAGACATAAGGATGTGAGTTTAATGTTACTTAATGTCATGCTATTTATCACCAAACGGGAACTTGCATATAGAAGGTGAATGAACTGCTCATAAATATATGATCGTAATATTGACTTTTGACTTGTTTCGTATATCATAGATATATAAAATTTTGTCAAAAGAAGGTGTTTTTTATTGAATAGACAGCTGAAGGCGGACTTACTGCTCGTTACAGTAGCTTTTTTTTGGGGTTCAACATTTATACTAGTTCAGCAGGCTATTTCCGAAATACCTGTTTATACTTTTCTTGCTTCTAGATTTATTTTAGCATTTTTAGTGTTGAGTCTGATTTTTTTTAAAAGATTATTAAAAATAAACATACGAACCTTTTTATATAGCGCAATAGTCGGCATGGTTACATTTTTAGGTTATGTTTTTCAGACTTTAGGTCTAAAATACACAACTGCCTCTAAAGCAGGTTTTATAACAGGCCTTACAGTGGTTTTAGTGCCTATCATGTCTTCCGTTTTAGTCAAGGAAAAACCAAAATTTAATTCTATATTAGGCGTTTTGTTTGCCCTCTCTGGCTTGATGTTAATAACATTAAATGCAGAATACAGCATTAATAAAGGTGATATGTATACCCTTATTTGTGCCTTTTGTTTTGCGGCATCTATATTATTAATAGATAAATATACAGTATCGGTAGACTCTATAAGTCTAGCTATAATGCAGATAGGTGTTATAGCCACCTTGAGCACCATATTCGCGTTTGTCTTTGAAGATGTAAATATTAAGTTTACCATCAATACAATCACAGCATTGGTTATTACCGGGATATTCGCAACTGCCTATGCGCTGGTAATACAGAATATGATGCAAAGATATACAACTCCTACCCATACAGCGCTTATATTCTCCCTGGAACCTGTATTCGGAGCTGTTTTCGCATATCTTATTGCCGATGAAACATTTACTCTTAAAACTCTGATTGGATGTATTCTCATTTTGATTGGAATGATTATTTCAGAAGTTGATTTTAAACACATCAACAATATGAGATATATAATCAAGAGGGATGACCCCTCTAGTCATCCCTCTTGATTATATACTATTCAACAACTTCAATATATCATTTTTACCAGTACCATCCTTTGCAGAAAAAATAATTAAATTTCGGTTTGTTATCGAAAGTCTGTCTTTTATCTTATCGACATTGCCCTTTCTCCTGCCTTTTGAAATCTTGTCTGCCTTTGTTACAACTACTGTTTTAGAAAAGTTATAGTGTTCTAGCCATTCGCTCATCATCACATCTTCAGTGGTAGGCGTATGCCTTATATCAAGCAATTGAATTATATGTATTAATTGTTTTCTTGTGTTTAAATACTCCTCTATCATTGTTGCCCATTTGTCCTTTATACTTTTAGGTGCTTTCGCAAATCCATACCCTGGAAGGTCTACAATATAAAATCTATTGTTGCATCTATAAAAATTTATCGTCCTTGTTTTGCCCGGTTGAGAACTGGTTCTAGCATAATTTTTCTTGTCAGCGATACAATTTATAAATGAGGATTTTCCAACATTAGACCTGCCCACAAGGGCTATTTCCGGCAAATTATCCTTAGGATATCCCTCTCTGTCTACTGTTACACAGGCAAGCTCTATTTGATCTATCGTCATTATTTAACACCTCTGTTAAGTGCATGCTCTAAAACTTCATCCATGGAACTTGCAGTTATAAAATTAACGTTTCTTTTTACATTTTGATCTATATCTTTAAGATGCCTTTTATTTTGTTCAGGGATTATAATCACTTTGATTCCTGCTCTGTAGGCTGCAAGAACTTTTTCTTTTAGTCCACCTATAGGCAGTATTCTCCCCCTTAAAGTTATCTCCCCTGTCATGGCAACATCTTTTTTTACAGGTATGTCAGTTAATGCTGATACAATGGCAGTAGCCATGGTAATCCCGGCTGAAGGTCCATCCTTGGGTATTGCACCTTCAGGTACGTGTATATGTATATCCCGCTCTTTATAAAAATCATCTTTAATATTCAAATCCTCAGATTTAGACCTTATATAAGTAAGAGCAGCCTTTGCAGACTCTTTCATAACATCGCCTAGCTGTCCTGTAAGTTCAAGTTTACCGCTACCCTTCATGACATTTACCTCTATAGAAAGGGTATCTCCGCCTACCGGAGTCCATGCAAGCCCTGTCACCACACCTATCTCATCTTTCTCTTCAACTTTTCCATATCTATACCTTGGGATTCCGAGATACTTTTCAAGATTTCGTGAATTGACCCTTATGCTTTGGACTTTTTCATCCACTATCCTTCTAGCTGATTTTCTGCATATTTTTGCAATTTCTCTCTCCAAATTCCTGACACCTGCTTCTCTTGTATAAAGATTGATGATGTCCTTAACTGTATTATCTGACATAGCAATGGACTTTGTTTTCAGTCCATGCTCTTTTATCTGTTTAGGTATCAAATATCTTTTTGCAATCTGCACCTTTTCTTCATCTGTATAACCATTTATATATATCACTTCCATCCTATCCCGAAGCGGAGCAGGAATAGTATCTACATTATTTGCAGTAGTTAAAAACAAGACCTTTGAAAGATCAAAAGGAAGGTCCAGATAATGATCCCTGAATGAATTGTTTTGCTCCGGATCCAGTACTTCCAGCATAGCCGAAGCAGGATCTCCTCTGAAATCATATGTCATTTTATCTATCTCATCAAATAAAAACACCGGATTTTTAGCATGAGCCTGTCTCATAGAATGAATAATTCTGCCTGGCATAGCTCCTATATATGTCCTCCTATGTCCTCTTATCTCTGCTTCATCCTTTACACCGCCTAAAGACATATGTACAAACTTTCTATTCAATGATCTTGCTATAGAGCGTGCTATTGAAGTCTTTCCAACCCCAGGAGGACCTACCAAACATAGAATAGGGCCTTTCATTGTATTTGTAAGCTGCCTTACAGCAAGATATTCAATTATCCGCTCTTTTACTTTATGCAACCCATAGTGATCTTGATTCAATGTTTTTTCCACATTCTTAAGATCAAGATTGTCTTCTGTCTCTTGGTTCCAAGGCAATGCTAATATCCAATCTAGATATGTCCTTATAACTGATGCCTCCGATGATCCATCAGGCATTTTAATAAGCCTTTCCGTTTCTTTCAACGCCTTTTCCTTTACTTCTTTTGGCAAGCCAGCCTTACTTATGTTATTTTTATATTCTTCGGCTTCCTCAATTATGCCATCTTTATCCCCTAGTTCTTCTCTAATAGCCTTGAGCTGTTCTTTTAAATAATATTCTTTTTGCACTTTATCTATTTGACTTCTTACTCTAGCATTTATTTTATCCTCTATCTTTAATATCTCTATCTCCCTCTGAAGGATCTCATACAATATCTCCAATCTTTTCATAGGATCAAAAGCTTCAAGTATTTGCTGTTTATGTTGGTTTTTTATAAACATACTAGCTACAATAATATCAGCAAGCTGTCCCGGGTCATCTATAGAGATTATCGATGTTATTATATCCGATGAAATCCTGTTGTTCAGCTTCACATATTCTTCGAAAATATCCATTACACTCCTCATGAGAGCTTCCTTCTCTAATAGAGTCTGTTGGTCTTGTTCTATATCTACAACACCTTCTCGTTCAGCTAAATCTGCTTCAAAATACGGTTCATCTTTTGTTATGCTTTTTATTTCGGCTCGGCTTATTCCCTCTACCAAAACTCTTATCGTATCTCCCGGCAATTTCAACAGTTGCTTGATCTTGGATATAGTTCCTACATTATATATGTCCTCTTGGTGTGGCATATCTACTTTTTCGTCTTTTTGAGTAACTAAAAAAATATATTGGTCCTCTACCATTGCCTTTTCAAGAGCTGCAATGGATTTTTCTCTTCCAACATCAAAATGCACTACCATATAAGGGAATACAGTTATGCCCCTTAACGGCAAAAGAGGTAATACCTTTCTTTTTCCATCATGATCATATTGTCCCATAAATTTCACTCCTTTAAAAACCGCTCTTCCCAGACATCGCTATATATTATACATTTAACCAATGCATAATTCAATATATAAGGGACAGATAGGCCTATCTGTCCCTTATATATTGAATTATAGCTTTATTGGAGAAGCAGATATTAACTCAGCCTTGGGCAAGGGCTTATCTATATTCTCCTCTTTTTCATCAGGTTTTATAGAATGTTTTATCACATCTTCTATCCTTTCAACAGGTATAACTTCAATAGGATGAGCCTTGAAAGTATTCTGCCAATTTTCTGCTGGAATAATTGCTTTTTTTACTCCTGCCTGTATAGCTGCATCTATCTTGGCTGTTATACCCCCTATCGGTTTTACATATCCCCTTATCGATACTTCGCCAGTCATTGCCACTGTGTTATCTACTGGCAGGTTTTTAATAGCCGAATAAATAGCTACTGTTATTGCAATGCCTGCCGATGGACCATCAATAGGTATTCCTCCAGGAAAATTAAGATGAATATCGTACTTTCTGGCATTAATATTAAACACTTTTCTCAGCACCGTCACTACATTGTCTATAGAACTTTTGGCAGTGCTCTTCATCTTAAAGCTTTTATTTCTAGAATTTGTCTCCTCCTCATCTATAACACCTGTAACTGTCAAACATCCTTTATCATTTATAGACGGAATAGCAGATGCTTCTATTTCAATCAAAGTCCCTAGGCTAGGCCCATATACTGCTAGACCATTTACATACCCCACCTGAGGTGTATCCTTAATATTTTTATCAGGCCTTGGACTATATTGGCCACTGGCCAATACCCATTCGATGTCTTCAACACTTATAAAATCTCTCCCTTCAGTTATAACAACACCACCTGCAAGTTGAATTATATTTACTGCTTCTCTGCCATTAGTGGCATACTTGCTGATCTTATTTAATGCAGATTCTTCTATACAAAATCCCGCCTTTTTAACTGCATTTGCCGCTATTCTTATTATCTCATCAGGTCTCAACGCTCTAAAATATATTTCAAGGCATCTTGACCGAATAGCAGGTGGAATATCTTCACTATTTCTTGTAGTCGCACCTATCAACCTGAAATCTGCAGGCAAACCGTTGTTAAATATATCATGGATATGCCTAGGTATATTGCTATCTTCAGAGTTATAATATGCGCTTTCCAAAAACACCTTTCTGTCCTCAAGAACCTTAAGTAATTTATTCATCTGAATGGGATGCAGTTCACCTATCTCGTCTAAAAACAACACTCCTCCATGGGCTTTGCTCACAGCTCCGGGTTTAGGCTGCGGTATCCCTGCTACACCCAGAGGACCAGCTCCTTGATATATAGGATCGTGGACTGACCCAATGAGCGGGTCAGCTATACTCCTTTCATCAAATCTAATAGAAGTAGCATCCATCTCTATAAATTTAGCATTCTTTTTGAAAGGTGTGCCATATGATTTTTGGGCCTCCTCTAAAACTAGCCTTGCTGCCGCTGTCTTCCCTACCCCGGGTGGCCCATAGATTATAACATGCTGAGGATTGGGTCCGCACAATGCTGCCTTTAACGCCTTTATACCTTCTTGTTGACCGATTATATCATTAAACTCTCTAGGTCTTGTCTTTTCTGACAAAGGTTCAGACAGAGAGATTTCTCGCATCCTTCTCAACTTTTCCATCTCTTTTTTTGACTCCTTGTCCACAGCAACTTTGTTAGTTTGTTGACTTTTAAGCAAATTCAAAAAATATAATCCAATTACAATAGCGAAGAACAATTGGATCATCATCAAAGCATTGGACATTAAACTATGCATCCTCCTTTCATATTCAGCTATTATTATTATCTGTAACCTATATTTTTTTATCCTTTGTATTTTTATTTATCGCATTAAATACATATAATAAAACAGCGGTTAAACCGCTGTTTTATGCAGATTCATGTTTATTCTTTTTTTTGCTAGTTTTTTTACCATCACACAATATCAAAATCGGCTCACTCTTGTTCAGTATTGTATCCTTTGTGATAATGCATTTTTCCACATCATCCCTGGATGGAACATCATACATCACATTGAGCATGATCTCTTCTAATATCGCTCTAAGCCCTCTAGCTCCTGTTTTTCTCTCAATAGCCTTTTTAGCTATTAAATCAAGGGCCTCATCTTCAAACTCTAAATCCACTCCATCCATTTTCATTAATTTCTCATATTGCTTTACCAAAGCATTCTTCGGCTCTTTTAGTATTTTCACTAAAGCATTTTCGTCTAATGCTTCCAGAGTAACTATAACAGGGACTCTTCCCACAAACTCTGGTATTAAGCCAAACTTGAGCAAATCCTCTGGTAGTATTTTTCTCAATAACTCTCCTATGTTCCTCTTGTCAGCCTTACGTATATCGGCGCCGAAACCCATGGACTTCTTGCCTATCCTAGATTGTATTATATCTTCGACACCATCAAAAGCTCCGCCACACATGAATAATATATTTGTTGTATCGATTTGTATAAACTCCTGATGGGGATGTTTTCTTCCGCCTTGAGGCGGTACACTTGCTACAGTACCCTCTAAAATCTTGAGAAGGGCCTGCTGAACACCCTCCCCTGATACATCTCTAGTAATAGAAGGATTTTCAGATTTTCTTGCAATTTTGTCTATCTCATCTATATAAATAATACCTTTTTCGGCCTTTTCCACATCATAATCTGCTGCTTGGATCAGTTTTAATAATATGTTTTCTACATCCTCCCCAACATATCCAGCCTCGGTTAAAGATGTAGCATCCGCAATAGCAAAAGGTACATTCAATATCTTTGCAAGGGTTTGAGCTAATAACGTCTTCCCTGAGCCGGTAGGCCCGAGCATAATTATGTTGCTCTTCTGGAGCTCCACATCATCTGTTTTAACATCAGAATTTACCCTTTTGTAGTGGTTATACACTGCTACAGAAAGGGACTTTTTGGCAGACTCCTGACCTATTACATATTGACCCAATATTTTATTGATTTCAGCAGGTTTGGGTATATCCTCTAGATCTAACTCTGAAGTATCCTCAAATTCCTCATCTATTATTTCCTGGCAAAGCTCAATACATTCATCACATATATAAACACCAGGACCTGCAACTAATCTTTTTACCTGATCCTGTGTTTTGCCACAAAAAGAACATTTCAGCTGTTTTTTATCATCGTATCTAGACATCATTCCACCTCTTATTCAGAGTATTATTTCCTGTTTTGTATAACCTCATCAATTATGCCATAGTCTTTAGCATAATCAGCTGACATAAAAAAATCTCTGTCAGTGTCACGTTCAACTCTTTCAAGCGGCTGACCTGTTCTCTCGCTCAATATTTGATTTATCCTCTTCTTAATCTTCATAATTTGTTCGGCATGTATAACAATATCCGAAGCTTGCCCTCTTGCACCACCCATAGGCTGATGAATCATTATCTCCGAATTAGGCAAAGCATATCTTTTGCCTTTTGCCCCGGATGCAAGGAGAAAAGCACCCATAGATGCAGCCATACCAATACAAAGAGTGCTAACATCAGGCTTTATATACTGCATTGTATCATATATAGCCATTCCTGCGGTAACAGAACCGCCTGGGCTATTTACATATAATTGAATATCTTTATCAGGATCCTCTGCTTCAAGATATAGCAGTTGAGCAACGATCAAACTCGCTGTATTATCGTCTATTGCGCTACCTAGAAAAATTATTCTCTCTTTCAATAGCCTAGAATAAATATCATAGGAGCGCTCCCCGCGATTAGTCTGCTCGACAACAATAGGAACAAGATTCATTTATTACACCTCCTGTTTAACATCATCTTCATTTACTTTTTTCTTCTCAACAATCTTACAATTATCAAAAAGAAAATCTATAATATTTCTGACCTGTAAAGAAGATTCAATACTTTCTTTTTGGGCAGGAGATAGACTCTGTTTCACCTTATCTACATCCTGTTTATATTGTTCTGCTAACTTTTTGTATTCTTCTTCAATATCCTCATCACTTACTTTGATTTCTTCTGCTTTTCCTATCTTTTCAAGTACCAGCATATTTTTAACAATATTGTAAGCATCATCTCTAAACTTTTCCTTGAAATCTTCCATAGTCATCTGCACCATCGATAGATAGTCATCAAGTCGCATTCCTTGATACATCAAGGTTAGCTCGAACTCCCTTACCATATCATCTACCTTATTATTTACCATCGCTTCAGGGATATCTACATTTGCATTTGCAGCTACTTTTTCTATCAATGCATTTTCCATTTGCTGTTTGGATCTATTTTTAGCAGCTTCCTCTAATTTTTCTTTTGCATCTTTCTTTAATTCATCCAACGTATCAAATTCACTTACATCTTTAGCAAATTCATCATCAAGTTCTGGAAGCTCCTTCTCCTTTATTTCTTTAACTTTTATCTCAAACTCAGCTTCTTTTCCTGCAAACTCTTTCGCATGGTAATCTTCAGGAAACTTGACTTTTATAGTACCTTCTTCACCATGTTCCATACCTACTATCTGTTCTTCGAATCCTGGAATAAAATTCCCTTTTCCAATTTCTATAGGCTGATTTTCAGCCTTTCCTCCTTCAAATTCTTCTCCATCAATAGACCCTTTAAAGTCTATAGTGACAATATCTCCATCCTGTACAGCTCTATCCTCAATTGCAATCAGTCTAGCATTGCTTTCTTGCATCTGTTCAAGCTGCTTATCAACATCTTCTTCCTTAACATTATACTCAACTTTTTCGACTTCTATTCCCTTATATTCTCCTAACTCAACATCCGGTTTAACAGTGACTTGAGCCGTAAATACAAAATCATCGCCCGCACCTATATGTTCTATATCAATTTCCGGTGAATCTACAGGCTCGATATTATGTTCTTCTATAGCTTTTTGATAAGCATCTGGGCAAACCATATTAATCGCATCTTCATAGAAAATAGCTTCCCCATAATAATTTTCTAAAACTTTATAAGGTACTTTGCCTTTCCTAAAACCAGGCACACTGTATTTCTTTTTATTCTTTAAATATGCTTTTTGCAATCCTTTTGCAAAGTCCTTATGACTAACGGTTATTTCTAATTTTGCAGTATTATTTTCCAATTTTTGCAACTGTGAGCTCATCTTTTATTGCTCCTCCTTACGTTCATCTTGTTTGTAAACTTTACACACTTAATTACTATATTATATCACAGTATTTTTTAAATAGCTAACATGTGCATATAATAGCCTATAATTAATATATTCCTTTAATTTTTATAATTAAACAATCTTTACTCAATATCACCCAATACTTATTGTATATTAACACATAAATTATCTGCTTTCAACACGAATAATCTTTGAGTTTATCAGATTGTGTTATTATTTTTTTCATGTTAAACTATAATATGTAATCATTTAGAAAGGAACATGTTATGTTGACAGCTAACACCCGACGCATACTAATTATCTTT
>JAQVDB010000014.1 GCA_028698525.1 Clostridia bacterium | reverse complement strand
ATAAAATGTATGTTGTATAATTATGCATATTATTATATAATTATTAGGTAATTGATATTAGGAGGTATTTATATGGCTGATAAGGAAAAAGTAATTTTAGCTTATTCTGGAGGTTTAGACACTTCAATAATTATTCCATGGCTCAGGGAAAATTATGATTATGAAGTAATCGCAGTTGCTGCAGACGTAGGACAAGGAGAGGAACTTGAACCCCTTGAACAAAAAGCAATAAATTCAGGTGCCAGTAAAATATATATTGAGGACCTTAAAAACGAGTTTGTTACAGAATTCATATATCCTACCGTAAAAGCCAATGCAGTATATGAAGGCAAGTATCTTTTAGGTACTTCCTTTGCACGACCACTGATAGCTAAAAGGCTTGTTGAAATTGCCGAAAAGGAAGGTGCACAGGCTATATGCCACGGCTGTACTGGCAAAGGAAACGATCAGGTAAGATTTGAATTGACCATCAAAGCATTAAATCCAAACATCAAAATAATCGCACCTTGGAGGATGTGGAATATAAAATCTAGAACTGATGCAATCGAATATGCCAAAGAAAGAAATATTCCTATTCCTGTTACTAAAAAACATCCCTACAGTATGGATAAAAATTTATGGCATTTAAGCCATGAAGGGGGAGACTTAGAAGATCCATGGAATGAACCTGGAGAACATGTATTTTTGATCAGCAGCACTCCTGAAAAGGCCCCGGACAATCCAGATTATATCGAAATATATTTTGAACAGGGTATACCTAAAAAAATTGATGGAAAAGAATACAGTCCTGTAGACCTTATCCTTCGATTAAATGAAATAGGAGCAAAAAATGGAATAGGAATTTCCGATATTGTTGAAAATAGATTGGTGGGCATGAAATCCAGAGGAATTTATGAAACTCCCGGAGGAACCATACTATATGCTGCTCATAGAGAGCTGGAATATTTGACCTTGGACAGACAAACAATGCATTATAAAGAACAAGTAGCATTAAAATTTGCAGAACTTGTCTATGACGGAAACTGGTATACACCGTTAAGAGAGGCCCTATCCGCTTTTGTAGATGTAACTCAAAAAACTGTAACAGGTACTGTACGACTCAAACTGTACAAAGGTAATATAATTCCAGCCGGTGCAAAATCACCTTACTCTCTTTATAGTCAGGACTTTGCAACTTTTGACGAAGACGATGTGTATGATCAAAAAGATGCTGAGGGCTTCATAAACCTGTTCGGTCTCCCATTAAAGGTAAGAGCCTTAATGATGCAAAAACATAATAAATAGTGAGGTGTTCATTTGATGAAACTTTGGGGAGGAAGATTCGAGAAACAGAGTTCAAAAGAAATTGATGATTTTCATTCATCAATTTCTTTTGATTGCCGCTTATATAAGGAAGATATCCTTGGAAGTATCGCCCATGCAGAAATGCTGGGCAATCAGGGAATAATACCTAAAAACCAAGCAAAACTGCTAATCGATGAATTGAATAAAATTCTTGAAGATATTGAATCAGGTAATATAAAATTTGACATCCAAGCTGAAGATATCCATATGAATATAGAAAAGATATTGATAGAACGTATTGGTGATATTGGCAAGAAACTCCATACCGGAAGAAGCAGAAATGATCAGGTAGCTTTAGATATACGTCTCTATTTAAAAAACCAGATCCAGATTATTTTTGATAAGTTGATAAGACTGGAAAGTACATTGATTGACTTGTCCACTCAAAATCTTGATACTATAATGCCTGGTTACACACATATGCAAAAAGCCCAACCCACAACCCTGGCTCATCACCTGATGGCTTATTTTCAAATGTTTAAAAGAGATATTACTAGGATTAAAGACTGTTATAATAGGATGGATGAAATGCCCCTTGGTGCCGGTGCTTTAGCTGCAACTACCTATCCTCTGGACAGAAATTTTGTTGCACAGAAATTAGGCTTTAAAAAGATAACGGATAACAGTATTGATTCAGTAAGCGACAGGGATTTTGTAATTGAATTCACCGCATGGGCTTCTATTACAATGATGCACTTGAGCAGATTTTGTGAAGAAATGATAATATGGTCTACCGATGAATTTAAATTCATCGAAATTGATGATAGCTTTAGCACGGGTAGCAGCATAATGCCTCAGAAAAAAAATCCCGATATGGCAGAATTGATAAGGGGTAAAACAGGTAGAGTATATGGAAATCTAATAGCCCTTCTCACAACAATGAAATCCCTTCCACTGGCTTATAACAAAGATATGCAAGAAGACAAGGAATCACTTTTTGATACTGTGGACACCATCAAAAAGTGTATAGACGTTTTTACAGATATGCTTAAAACAACAAAGATCAATAAGGACAGGTTGCTAGACGGAGCTAAAGGAGGCTTTACAAACTCTACCGATGCTGCAGATTATTTGGTAAAGAAAGGTGTTCCTTTCAGAGATGCACACAAAATTATAGGGAAACTTGTCTTATACTGCATTAAAAATGACTTAGATCTTTATAAGCTGACATTGGAAGAATATAAAAATTTTTCACCATATTTTGAACAAGATATATACCAACACATAAATTTACATCAATGCGTAAGCCAAAGAGAAGTATATGGAGGCCCAGCACCTGAACAAGTAAAAATTAGCATACAAAACGGAATAAAATTTTTAGAAGATATCAAATTGTAATAAGCTATATAATCTTACCCTTCAGACATAAAGCCCGAGAATTTTTTAATACATTTTTTAACACAAGGGGACTGTCCCCTTGTGTTATTATTATATGCACTCGGTACTGCTATATTTGCAAGTATGACACAGCTTATTCCCTTATCTGACCATCACCATAAATTATATATTTGGTTGTAGTGAGCTCCTTCAAGCCCATAGGTCCTCTGGCATGCAATTTTTGGGTGCTTATCCCGATCTCAGCTCCAAATCCGAATTCAAAGCCATCAGTAAATCTGGTAGATGCATTTATGTAGACAGCAGCAGCATCTACTTGCTCTAAGAACTTTTGCCCTCTGCTATAGCTATCAGTTATAATAGCCTCTGAATGTCCCGTTCCATATTTATTGATGTGTCCAATCGCCTGTTCAATACCATCCACAACTTTAACTGATATTATCATATCCAGATATTCTCTACCCCAATCTTCTTCAACAGCCTGCTTAACATTGCTGCACAAAGCACAAACTTTTTGACAGCCTCGCACCTGAACGCCCGACTGCTGGAGTTTACCAACAATTTCGGGAACAAACTCATCTGCTACAGCTTTATCTACCAAAAGACTTTCTTGGGCATTACATACTCCCGGCCTTTGAGTCTTGGCATTTATTATTATTTTGCAAGCCATACCTAGATCAGCAAATTCATCTACAAATATATGACAATTCCCTGTGCCAGTCTGTATAACCGGTACTTGAGAATTTTGGACAACTGACTGAATCAGTCCTGCCCCCCCTCTAGGAATCAGCACATCTATTATTCCGTTCATCTTCATCAATTCAACAGCAGTCTCTCTTTTCGTATCTTCTATCAGCTGGATACAATCTTCAGACAGATCTGTATCATTTAATGCCTTTTTTAGTATATCTACTATCGCCTTGTTTGAATTTATCGCATCTGACCCTCCACGCAATATCACCGAATTACCTGTTTTTATGCACAGTCCTACCGCATCAACAGTTACGTTTGGACGAGCCTCATAGATAATTCCAACCACACCTAATGGTACCCTTTTTAATCCGATAGCAAGGCCATTAGGACGTTTCCACATGCCTACCACTTCACCTACAGGATCAGGTAGGTTTTTTAACTCTTTTAAACCTTCAGCCATAGAAGTTATCCTTTTTTCGTCCAGTTTCAGTCTATCTATCAAAGAATCTTTCAATCCCTTTTTTAATGCATTCTCTAAATCAATTGAATTTGCTTCTATTATCGCTCTTTTATTATCTTCTAAATAATGTGCCATTTTCTCAAGAGCATCGTCCTTTGAACGGGTAGACATACAACCTAAGGCCAACGCCATTTCCTTTGCCTTACTGGCTTTTTGCATCACTTCGCTCATCTCTATCCTCCTTTTTAGGTAAAAATATTGTACCTATATCTTCGCCATCTATCACTTTATAAATATTTTTAGGATTTCTCCCACTGATTATTACCATAGGTATTCCCTTGCATGTGACTATTTTAGCAGCGGACAACTTTGTCCTCATTCCTCCTGTACCCCTATCGGTACCAGCGCCATGTGCACCATTTTCTATCTCCTCACTTATGGATAACACTTCATGTATCAACTTTGCATGGGCATTCCTTCTCGGATCATCAGTATATAATCCTTCTATATCAGTGAGCAATATTAAAAGATCTGCCTCAGTTATTTTAGCAACAATGGCAGACAAAGTATCGTTATCACCTATTTCACCCACCTCAATCTCATCTGTCGCAACTGTGTCGTTTTCATTTACTACCGGGATAACGCCATAATCTAAAAGGGCTTTAAAAGTATTCTTTGCATTCTTTTTCTTTATTTTTTCTATCAACACATCTTTTGTAATCAATATTTGAGCGGTAACTTTTCCATACTCGCTAAACATTTTATCATATTCATGCATAAGCATACTTTGGCCTATAGCAGCCATTGCCTGCTTTCCGCTTATAGAATCCGGCTTTGCACTCATACCTATCTTAGCCATGCCTACGCCTATAGCCCCAGAAGAAACAAGTATGACTTCTTTTCCTTGATTATGCAAGTCTGAAAGCACTCTTACCAACTTTTCAATCCAAGCAAGATTCAATTTCCCGGTATCATATGTTAAAAGTGATGTTCCTACTTTTACTACTATTCTGTGTGCATTTTTTATAGTTTCTCTATCCTTTACCAAGTTTCCGCCTCCTGATTGTTCATTTGTTGTTTTTATTAAGTTTACTATAACATTTTATATTTTTATTCAAATAAAATCAACAACCTTTGCACAAACACAGAAATAGTAATGACTAGATAAAATCAATTCATCTATTTAAGTTTTCCATCCTGTCCTCATAGGTTTCAGGAGATAACCCTATATACTTCTTATGATTAAATAAGGAATACATCACCTCTTTATACATTTGCAACCTATATGCGAAACCTTTTTTAAACCCGAACTTTTCCTCTTTTGTATAATGGCTTATGTCTTCCAGTATGGGAAAACATACTTTGGAATCGGTCAGATTAGCATATTTTGAAAGCAGTACCTCCACTCCAAAACGAGACCATGACATATCAGGCAATATTTCAACAAATTTAGAGCTTAATGCCCTTTGACCATTTAAAATAGAAAAATATTTCTGTGCTAGATCCACAGATTTCTTTCTCATATCTTTAAACTGACCTACGCTCATATCCATCTCATCATCCTCAAAAAATGGAGATATGAGCGCTTTTATATGGTCTTCCTTAAGGCCTATCAGATCAGCATCCAAAAAAACGTACAAATCCATGCCTTCCAATTCCTGTAATCCTCTTTGCATTGCAGCGCCCTTGCCAAGGTTTTCATCATTCCTTATAGCTTTTATGTCATATTTTTTTGCAACTTTAAATGTGTCATCCTCTGAACCATCATCAACTACCAATATATCCTCAAACAGAGATATATCGGTGACAACATCTAGCACCGCCGATATGCGGGGCTGTTCATTAAAAGCGGGAATTATTAGTCCTACTTTTTTATCCATAAATATCACTCCGTTAAATATTATATATTATTTACTAACTAGTTCTACAAAAAACCAGTTTACCCTTCTTTTTATCAAAAAAAGCCAGATATTCTCTGGCTTTTAACTTTCTAAATTTTCAAGCATATGCAACAATTCTTTTTTAGTGTCTAGGATAATACCTTCTTTTAATCGCGTTCTTAAATCAGAAGGCAGATAATCAATGGAAACATCCAATTGGTTTATTGTCTCCATCTCCTCGGTCCCCAATATATTTTGCTGAACTACTACACTGCCTTCTTTCTCTATTACTAGGTAATGATTTGGACAATATTGTTCAAAGTTTTTTTCTAGTACCACTTCCTTACTGGAGAATTCAACTATATTCCATGAATTATATATTTTTCTAAAACCCTCCTCATCCAAGTTTATCAAATAATTATCACAGGGACTTTCCTCAACTACCTGGTGCCCGCATTTATCGTATTTATTAATAAACTTTAGCTTTGTAGATGTATTTATAATCTTTTCTTTTTCATTAATGGAAACTGGCTGTTGACTATCGTATTCTGCTGTTTCATCTTGGGCATTTAACTTTGTATTTCCTTCGGCTTCAAAATCTAAACTCTTTTTCATATAATATCCGCCCAGTAAATATCCTCCTGCAAACAAGAGTACAAACATCAACGCATATACTAATTTATTTGTTTTTCTATGTTTTTGAAACATAATATTCTCCCTCCATAATCCTTCGGAATAATATTATTACCAAAATTTCATTTTTTATACAATCCTATAGGTTTATTCATTATAAATCATTGACTTTTAAATAATTTATAATATAATACTAGTCATAGGTGTTAGTACCAAGTTCTATATTGTAGTATTAATTTGTATAGGGGGGAAAATTATGTTTCAAAAGATAAACAGTACAATTCCGAAATATTTTGATAAAATATGCAGTAAATATCCTGAAAACATGGCTGTAATTTATCCTGAATCAAAATTTAAGATTACATATAAACAACTGGATAAAATGACTGACTTGGTTGCAAAATCTTTTTTAAAGCTTGGTATCAGAACCGGTGACCACGTTGCTATCTGGGCGACAAATTATCCCCAATGGATACTGACTCAAATAGCTACCGCTAAAATAGGTGCAGTATTAGTCACAATAAACACTAACTATAAGATGTATGAACTTGAATATATATTAAACAACTCCGATTCTTCTACTTTGATCACAATCGACGGGTTCAAAGATTCAAATTATATAGAAATTTTATACCATCTATGTCCAGAATTAAAAAATAATGCCCCAGGCAATATCAATAGCGATAGACTTCCAAAACTTAAAAATGTTATATATATAGGGGAGCGTTCGCATAAAGGAATGTTTAGATGGAAAGATATTTTAAAAACCGCTGATTCAATATCTGATGAATATTTGAATAGAATAAAAGAATCATTAACGCCTGATCAAGTGATCAATATTCAATATACTTCAGGTACAACCGGATTTCCAAAGGGAGTTATGTTGACACATGAAAACTTATTAAACAATGCTATGGCAGTTGCAGATTGTATGAACTTGAACAGCAAGGATAGATTATGTATTCCCGTGCCTTTATTTCATTGCTTCGGCTGCGTCATGGGCGTTTTGTCCTGTATAACAAAGGGAGCTACAATGGTTCCCTTAGAACATTATAATCCTATTAGAGTACTGCAAACTCTTGATAATGAAAAATGTACCGCTCTCCATGGCGTTCCAACCATGTTTATAAATATCCTTGAACAACCTAGTTTTCGCAAGTACGATTTAAGTAACTTGACCAAAGGAATTATGGCTGGTTCACTATGTCCTACATATGTGCTAAAGAAAGTGATAAAATCAATGAACATGAAAGAGATAACTATTGCATATGGTCAAACTGAGGCTTCCCCCGTCATAACCCAAACTAGAATAGACGATTGTTTTGACAGACGTGTAAATACTGTAGGGCGTCCCCTTCCCGGGATTGAAGTTAAAATCGTTGACCCCGATACAGGTAAAAGGCTCCCCCATGGATGCCAAGGTGAACTATGTGCACGGGGATACAATGTAATGAAAGGATATTATAGAATGGAACAAGAAACAAAAAAAGTTATAGATGATGAAGGGTGGCTTCATACAGGCGATTTAGCTTTTATGGATAAATACGGTTATTGTACTATTACAGGCAGAATCAAAGATATGATTATAAGAGGTGGAGAAAACATATATCCTAAAGAAATAGAAGAGCTTCTTTATACTCATCCATGTATAAAAGAAGCACAAATAGTGGGAGTTCCTGATGAAAAGTACGGCGAAGAGATAATGGCTTTCATCAAACTAAAAAGCAAACAGCGTATAACAAAAACTGAAATCAAAAAATTCGTCAAAAAAAATATGGCAAGATATAAAGTTCCAAAATATATAGAATTTATAGATGAATTCCCTATGACTGCTAGCGGAAAGATACAAAAGTTCAAGCTCAGAGAAAAGGCTATTTTACATACCGTGATAGAGGAAAAACAAAAAAGGAGATTGGTTACATAAGGCTGTTAAGCCTCATCAATCTCCCAATTGTGGTATATGTTTTGAACATCATCATTATCTTCTAACATATCTACCAGCTTCTCCATCTTTTTCCCATCATTCTCCTCTAGTTTTACCATGTTTTGGGGAACCATCTCTATTTGTGCTGATTCAAATTTGAGGCCTTCTTTTTCTAATGCTTCTCTTACACTTGAAAAATCAGAAGGCGAAGTCAATATCTCGTATATATCTGCTTCATGAGAAAAGTCTTCAGCACCCGCATCAATAGCCATCAGCATCAAATCATCTTCATCTATATCTTTATCGTCCTGAATAATAATGACACCTTTTCTGTCAAACATCCAAGCTACGCACCCGGTAGCACCTAAGTTGCCTCCGTTCTTGTCAAATATATATCTTACATCACTTGCAGTCCTGTTTCTATTATCTGTCATTATCTCAACTATTACTGCCGCACCTCCAGGACCATAACCCTCATATATAAATTCCTCATAATTGACATCATCCAATTCCCCGGCAGCCTTCTTTATAGATCGTTCTATATTATCATTAGGCATATTATTTGCTCTCGCTTTGGCTATTACATCCTTCAATCTAGGATTTGTTTCAGGGTCACTACCCCCTTCTTTTACCGAAACTGCTATTTCTCTTCCTAATTTAGTAAAAATCTTTCCCCTTTTTGCGTCTTCCTTCGCTTTTTTATGTTTTATATTAGACCACTTCGAATGTCCAGCCATTATATTACCCCCAAATATTAATTTACAACATAATTTATAATAGCATAATCTTTGTTTGTATGTAAAGGCAAAACATGCTTAACCAACTTTGTTATCCCATTGGAATATCTATATAAATGTCCTCTATAACTTCTATAGATACTTTATTATTAGTAATATCCTTTATCTCGGATATAACCTTCTTCAACATTTCCTTTTTAATTCCACATTCCAAAGCTACACTATCCTTGTAATCTATATTAAATATCGATATATCGTTGGATTTTAAATAGTTTTCCACCTTACCTAAAAAAGAATAATCGGTGGTAAAGTTTATCTTTTGCGCTTGAACCTTCTTGATAATACCACATTTCTCGATGCCTAATTTTGCACTTTTACTATAAGCCCTTATGAGACCACCTGCCCCCAATAAAGTACCACCGAAATACCTTGTGACTACTACTACAACATTTTTGAGTTGCATATTCTTTATTACTTCTAGCACAGGTATGCCTGCTGTACCGCTAGGTTCTCCATCATCATCAAATCTTTGAACCTCTGAACCAGTCCCAATTGAATAACCGTAGACATTATGAGTGGCATCCTTATGTTTGTTTTTTATATAATCAATAAATTCTAAAGCTCCTTGTTCTGTATTCTCACTGCTTACATTAGCTATAAACCTTGACTTTTTCACTTCGATTTCTACCGTATCCCGTTTCCCCACTGTATAAAATTCCTTTTTCAAAGTTCCTCCCCCAAACGATAAAAAAATTTATAAAAGAAGCAGTCATTGTACGACTACTTCTTTTAACATATATCTACACCGCGATCTCTTTGTACTTTTTATAGGATAGGCTCACCAACGCTTTATCCTGACTATATGTTATCATTTTGAGTGCCTGTTCGATGGGATAAAATCCTCCATCGGAAAAATCTTCTTCTTCACTTATATCACAGGTTTCATCAGGTGTGTGCATCAAATACCATACTATCTGATTGCATACAGGTTGCTGTCTTGTGACAGAAAAAAATTCGTAACTTGTTTCTCCCACTGATGAAATAATACTAGCATCTACGCCAGCTTCTTTCTTGACGCGCTGCAAAGCTACTTCTCTCGAGAGATTACCGTTACGAATTACTCCCTTGGGCAAAACCCATTCTTCTTTTTCATTTTTTAGAATCAAAACCTTGTCTCCACAAAATACCACCCCACCGGCACAATTCCTAAACAGCATGGCTATCAGCCCCCCTAATTTATTATAATTTTATAGTAACATTAATCTAACATTGATTTCAAAAACAAATTAGACCGTTATTAAAGAATAACATCGTTTTTCTTAATTAAACCCATTGGTTCATCCATATTTCTCATTTATCCAACTATTATAAGTTTACCCATTTTTACAGTAAATTATTATAAATAATGCATGTTAAAACTAAAATATAATTCTGTCAAATTACAAGCCTTTATTATGCTTGACTGCATTTACAGCTCCAATCATCATCCATCTTTGCTATCATCGTATAAATCAGTTTTTTTACTTTTTCGTTATTCTCGTTAAATACCCTATAAACTTCTTGTTCGGTAACGGGTTTTATATCGGCATGCCCTACAAGCCCTGCATCATAATCTGTTATCAATGAAATATTCACATAACAGATACCCATCTCTTTTGCTAGTATACATTCAGGGTATTGAGTCATATTAACTACATCCCAGCCCATCTTTGTAAACCATTGGCTTTCTGCCCTTGTAGAAAATCTCGGACCTTGAACGACCACAACTGTACCTTTTTCGTGAACTGATATATCTAACCCTCTAGCTGTTTGAATGGCAATTTTCCTCAATTCTTCACAATAAGGATCAGCAGAACTTATATGCTTAGTTATAGGCCCATCAAAAAATGTGGATTTCCTATCATATGTTCTATCTACAAATTGGTCACATACTACAAATTCACCAGGCTTAATATCAGGCTTTAGACTGCCGGACGCAGTTGGAGCAATTATCGCCTTTACACCCAACTCTTTCATAGCATATATATTAGCCCTATATGGAACCATATGGGGAGGAAATTGATGGTCCTTGCCATGCCTAGGTAAAAATGCAACCTTTTTGCCTTTTATATCTGCTAAAGCAATCTTGGAACTAGGATTGCCATATGGAGTATTTATGTAAAACTCGTCTACTTCGTCTAAAAAAGAATAAAATCCTGAACCTCCAAAAACACCAATATCAGCTTTTTTATTATTCATCCTTTATCCTCCTTTTGTTATTTAAATCATAAGTTTATTATATCATTATATACACATCAATCAATATTCGTAACGCCATCACAAAAACCTGCTTTTTTATAATTGCTTGCTATAAATTATATTAAATAAATCTTATGTATCATTTTAAAATCAAATATTGTTTTTATAAATAATGTGGAATTTTATCCTGTTTTATATTATTATGTTAATATAGTTCTGTTGAAGGGAGATAACTATGGATAAAAATTTGAACAGTGTACCATCCCACACTCCAAAATACAAATTTCTTTCAGAAGATATTTTATCATTTGTTAAATTTGTATTAAAAGACCAGCTGAATTTTTTTATTTTAGGTTCTATAATATTGTGTTTTATTATTATAACTAAATTAACTGCCCTTTTTACCACTGACCTTGCTACATATCAAACCGGTAATCCACTAATTGCAGTAATTATAGCATTCATTAATTTACTAGCCTTTATGTTATCCTTTATAGTGTTGTGTAATACTTATTCAATAATAATAAGTGATATCCATAAAAAAACAAGATATTTAATACTTCTAGTCAGTGGACTATCGGCAGCAGCAAATCTATTGCTGATGAAATTTTGTTTATCAAACTTTATTCAAAATCTCCAAAACTCTAAAGGCATAAAAGTAAATCTTCTTTTTACCCTCAAAGGCCTTTTTATAAATCAATGTGTTATAAGATTCGCATATTCTAATATTTTTTATTGGCTATTCTGGATATCCGGACTGGTCTTTTTTGCTACAATTATTTCTTTTAGCATACCCAAAGCTACAGAGAATATAGAATAAAAAAACTCATTCTATATTCTTTGTAGCTATTTTTTGTTCTGGCCTATCCATATGCTGTGTGCTCTCATCCCAAACAGCCTTTAATCTATTATAGTCTGTTTTATTCAAAAGGCTATCACTGCCTGCCTCATAATCATTTATAGCTTTCTGTACAGCAACCACCCTATATTTCTTTGCTCCACCAGCGTTATAAACATTTACCCAAGTAGGAATATAATCTACAGACTTTACTTCCGTTACATCATCATTAAAATTCTTTTCCACCTGTATATTTAAAATAATACCACTATCTCTGAATTGCTTATTCTGCGCCGATATAAAATTCCCCAACGAATAGATTGCAAATACTTTTTTGTTCCTTCCCTTCTGGTCGGTTACCTCTCTAATTTCCATGGGTTGCAAAACATGAGGATGACTTCCCAGTACGATATCCACCCCCATACCGAAGAGACTATCCACTATCTGCTTCTGCTGATCACTTGGCTGCCTTTGATATTCATCCCCAAAATGCATACAGGAAATTATCAGATCGCTTCCCAAAGTTTTTGCTTTATCTACATCACTTTTTATCTTATTCATATCAATTAAATTGACAAGATAAGGTTTTTCCAATGGTATACCATTTGTACCATAGGTATATGACAAAATACTAATTTTTATTCCATTTACATCAGTAATCAATATATTATCGTACTCTTGCTCTGTTCTATAAGTACCCGTATGCTTTAAACCTGCTCTTTCAAGATGGTCTATCGTTTTAACAACCCCATATTCCCTTCTATCAAGGGAATGATTATTAGCAGTAGTGATTACATCAAATCCCGCTTCTTTTAATGCATCTGCCAATTGTTCAGGGGCATTAAACATGGGATATCCTGTATATTCTCTATCCTTACCTGCCAAAGTAGTCTCTAAATTTGCAATGGCAAGGTCGGATGAATTTATATATTCTTTTATATCTTCAAAAAAATGATCAAAATTATAACTATCAGTGGATTTATCATGTCCTGCCCATATCTGAGTGTTATGCATCATTATGTCACCTACTGCTGTTATTTTTGCCTTTTCTATCCTTGTAGGTTCAGGCTGTTCTTCCGTTTCTTGTTCCGGGACTTCTTCACCTTGCTCTTTTATATCTTCTTTTTGTTCAGGCTTGCCCGGCAGGTCTTGTGTATTCTTTTCACCGTAATCCAATATGTCAGCACAAGCAGTAAAACAAAGCATAACAATGACAAAAATTAATATAGAGCAAAAAACCTTTTTCTTCATGGTTATTATCTCTCCTTAAATAAAAAAATTAAACTCCGGTATGCCCAAACCCTCCGCATCCTCTCCTAGACTCTTCTATTGCATCGGATAATTGCCATTCCACCTTTATAAACCGACTTACAACCAATTGAGCTATCCTATCTCCTCTTTTAATAGTATAATCAGCTTGTCCTAAATTAATAAGTATTACCTTTATTTCTCCTCTATAATCTGCATCTATAGTACCTACTCCATTCAAAAGTGTAATTCCATATTTGATAGCAAGTCCACTTCTAGCCCTTATCTGTGCCTCATATCCTTCTTTTAATTCTATAAACAAACCTGTGGGTATCAATGTCCTCTCTCCCGGTTTAATTGTAATAGGTTCATGAATATCAGCCATGAGATCCATCCCTGAAGAATTTATGGTTTGATATTGAGGCAATGGCAAGTCACCTGTATTTTTTATCTTTATTCTTACTACCTCCATTTTATGATCCTCCTTCAATTAATTGTACTACTTATTTTAACATAAATTTATTACAAAATTTATAATGAATTTGTCCATTGAGTCTAATATAATTTCCCGTGGCCTTCTAACTAGTCAACCAATTGATAGTGTATCTAGAATATGGTTGAAAATCATATTATGTTTTTCATCCCAATCCTCCCTGACTGACATAAAAACTCTGATAACTTTCTCCCCCTTAGAAAACAAAGCATCTTTTGCCATATTCTCATTCTTTTTATAAAAATACATATAACCTTTATTTCCATCTAAATTTATTTTTTTCTTTTCCATCAAAACTATTTTGTTATCCACAGAATTGCCCTCAATATATGATATTAAAGTATCATAATCGCATTTAGCCCATATCTGGATAAATCCATTTCCTCTATCGTCAGGGGAATGAAATCCTATATGAAACAGGATTTCATCCCCAGCTATATCCTTTATGTCCACTTCCCAATCATCAGGATACTCAAACTTTATTTTAACATCATCATTGCTGTAATGTGCATATTCTATATTATCGTTTGTAGCAGGTTTATCTCCGCTTAACAACTTTATTATAACCATCGCTAAAATAAGAAGTATTACGATAAATACTATGTACTTTATTGTTTTTAGTTTTTTCTTATTTATAGTAATAAACAGCAAATCCAACACCTCCTTATGGATAATCTTAACTTACTGCTATTCTTTAATTGTTAAATACAATAGTCTCTATATTTAAATATATTTAAACATAACGAAAAATAGCACAGATGATTTAATAATCATCTGTGCTATCATCAATCTACTCATTTAATTGCTTGATAATCCTTTCTAATTCCTCAAGTTTTTGACCAAACTCTGCCCATTCCCCCTGCCCTGATGAAGACTTTATCTCTTCCAATGTATTTGCAGCTTTTTTGATTAACTCTTCCACCGTTTCCTGTTCTGCTTTGTCTTGATCCATTTCAGCTGTTGTTACCAGAACCTTTTCAAGGGCTGTCTTTAAATCTTTTTCCATAGCTATTCTATCCTTATAAGAAACTATAATCCTCTTTACTTCAGGGAGCGAGTTACCCGCATCTGACTGTATATAAAGGGGTTCTACATATAATACAGTATCTTCAATCGGTATCATGAGCATATTCCCTCTTATCACATCTGATCCTCTCTGATCCCACAACGATAATTGACTGCTTATATTTGTATCCTGATCTATTCTGGCTTCTACCTGAAGGGGACCATATACTTTTTTTTGCTTTGGAAATTTGTATGCACATAATTGTCCATAATTATCTCCATCGTTCCTGGCCATCATCAATGCGATTGCATTATCTTTATTAACAGGCGTAAACGACCTGGCAAGTACAAACTCTACATCATCTTGGCCGGGTAAATTTACCATCATATAATAGGGCTGTACTTCTACCTTCTCATTCCAATATTTTTCAAGTGCAAACCTCCATACATCTTCTTCATTATAGAATACTGTTATATCATTCATATGATACTTATTATATCTAGCAGTCTGTATATTAAAATAATATTCAGGATATCTTATATGGGCCTTTATTTCTTCTGGCATCTGTTCCATCTGCTTGAATAATCCCGGGTATATATTGCTATAAGTGTTTATTATAGGGTCATCTACATCGCTGATATAAAAATCCACATCACCATTGTATGCATCAACCACTACTTTTACAGAATTTCTAATATAATTGATATAGTCATTTTCCCTTATAATAGGTTGGGAATATGGATATTGATCCGATGTAGTGTATCCATCAATTATCCAGTATAATTTCCCGTCTGCAATTATTATATACGGATCTTCATCAACCTCTATGAATGGGGCAATTCTATTGACCCTTTTACGAATATTCCTGTGCAGCATTATCTTGCTATCCGAAGTTACATATGACGATATAAAAAGTTTAAAACTTCTCCTGTCCAACCCATATATCAATCTATTTATTCCTTTGAGGGGAATTCCTCCATCACCATCGTAAATATTCTCAACATTTTTATCACCAGAAGGATAATCAAACTCCTTTATTCCGGCATTGACCACCACATAATCATCTGTAAGTTCACCATAATATATTCTCGGCTGTTCTACATTCAATTCTTTCACAATACTTTGAGGTGGGATATCTCTTACAATAAAATTAGGCTGACCTTCAGAAGTAACCTCATTGACCGAACTTACCGATACACCCATTCCATGGGTAAATTTGTATACATTATTTACATGAGTATTATTTATCTGATTTTTATCTAGTTCCCTAGCGGATATGAAAACTTGAGTTTTTTCCCCATCGATATGGTATCTATCTACATCGATGTCTGTAAACCTGTAATACTTTCTTATACCCTGCAATTGATTATACGCTGCAAGGGCTGCTTTATAATCATTGATCCGAATATTATTTATAGCATCCTGGTTACGTTTTACCATGTCCCTATCCAAAGTATCATTGTCAGGAAACTCTATTTCTTTTATATTGTCCAATCCAAAAGCTTTCTTTGTATAATCTATATTATACTCAATAAACTTGGACTCTTTAGAGAGTTCATTTGGTAAAACTACATATTGTTGCACTATAAAAACTGCAACAGAACCCAATATAGCAACAGAAAAGTAAAGTATAATCCCAGAAAAAATATGTCTCCCTACCTTTCCTTTAACCGCCATATAAATGGTCAACACTATAGCAATGACAATCACGACTATCTGCACTTTATAATAGTTTAAAGTTAAAAACACATCTGTATAGCCTGCCCCGAATACCTTTCCCTTTGTGGAAAATAACAATCCTTCTATTCTAAATTTATAAGATATTGCAAGCAGAGCAAGAATTATGCTCACAAGGATGGATAGATGTATTTTAGGATATCTTTGGTCAACCAAAACACCTTTTATAAAATAAATTAAACCTATAAAAACCGTCAGAAAAAACATATATATGAGTATAACATTCAGTACATTGTATAAAAACGGCCTTTTAAAAATATAGTAGGATATATCTTTTGCAAATAATGGATCACTGATTTGAAAGTTTGTAGCATTAAAGTATTCAAGATATTGCACCCACAGATTTCTTGAAACTATAAAGCCAACAACTACAGATACCAATAATGAAATCACGGGAACTCCTACCCTGGTTATTTTATTCCACGGATTGTCTTGTTCTAGTCTATCTTCTGTGTTCTTTTTCACATAAATAAAATTTATATAAGTCAATATAAAAAATACGACAAAACAAACTGCCCACAGTATAGTTTTTGCTTTAAGATCTGTCCAAAAAACAACTTCATAGCCCAACTTAACCAGCCATTTAAAATCAGCTATTATGCCTGCAATGCTGACAAATATGGCAATTGCAACTATAATAAATATACCGGTAAACATAACAGCTTTTTTAGCTTTATTCACATTGCTTCCCCTCCAGGCGAATAAAGGTTAATCTTGCACTTACTTGTTTTAACCTCTATATCAATTTAGTAAATTGCTTAAGTTATTTATATCTTTTTTCAGCTGTATCATTTTATTGATTATGCTGTCTACATTATCAAGCCGCTGCTTGTTTTTTATCTTTTCATCCAGCTTGCTTAAGGCTCTATAAAAATCATACTTCAATTCATCAACATTGCATGTAATTTGTATCAAATGTTCAAGTGAGTCATCCATCAATTTCTCTTTATAATCAAAACTGCCATCACCATCAATACGGTATGTTGAACCTAGTTCAGGAACTACAACATCAAAATCTGTTTCCTCAACAAGCCGCTCTTTAAACTTGATTGTTGCCTCCTCTTCACCATGAACTAAAAATACCTTTTTAGGCTTATTTTTAAAGGCTTTTACCCACTTTAATAAACCATTTCTGTCAGCGTGAGCAGAAAAGCCTTCTAAAGAATAAATATCAGCATTGACAGCAATATCCTCCCCGAATATCTTTACATTTTTTGCTCCATCTTTTATATCTCTTCCAAGTGTTCCTTGTGCTTGATATCCTACAAAAACAATACTGGAATCCTCTCTCCATAAGTTGTGTTTTAAGTGATGTTTTATCCTTCCAGCATCACACATCCCGCTAGCAGATATAATAATCTTGCTTTGCTTATCTTTGTTCAGCCATATAGACTCTTGCACATCCTTAATTAAATGCAAATTCTCAAATTCAAGTGGATTATCACCGTTCATTATATAATGATTAGCTTCTTCATCGAAACAATCACTATTTCTTTTAAAAATATCAGTAGCAGAAACGGCTAAAGGACTATCAATATACACATGGGCTTTTAGAAAGTAATCTACTTCCACTTTTTCATACTGCTCATAAAACTTATTAAGTTCGTAGATAATTTCCTGTGTTCTGCCTATTGCGAATGATGGTATTACTACATTACCGCCTCTTTTAACTGTATTGTTTATTATTTTTACAAGTTTTCTCGTATCAGTTTTTAAATTATCATGAACTCTATCTCCATAAGTTGTTTCCATTATAATATAATCTGCGTCATCTATCACAGAAGGATCTTTTAATATGGGTCTATCCCAGTTTCCTATATCACCTGAAAATACAAGTTTAGTGCTGACTTGTCCTTCATTAATCCATATTTCTACTATTGAAGAACCCAATATATGTCCTGCATCATTAAATCTTATTCTAATACTTTCGTTCAAATCAACCATTTGATCGTAGAGATAAGCATCTATATGTCTTAATGAATCTTCAGCGTCAGCTACAGTATATAAAGGCTCAATTAGTGGCCTGCCTGCCCGCATATTTTTTCTGTTTTGCCATTCCGCCTCCTTTTCCTGTATATGAGCACTATCCTTCAACATTATCTCCAATAAATCTGCCGTCGCCTTAGTGCATATAATTCGACCTCTAAATCCGTCTTTGATCAGCTTTGGAATCCTTCCCGAGTGATCTATGTGCGCATGGGTCAAAACCAAACAATCTATTTCACTTGGATTAAACCTAAAATCCAATCTGTTCAACCGCTCCTCCGATTTACCGCCCTGAAAGAGACCACAGTCAATCAGTATCCTAAATTTATCTGCTTCAAGTAAACAACAAGAACCTGTAACCTGCCTAGCTGCTCCTAAAAAAGATAATTGCATTGAATAGACCCCCAATTATTTTAGAATACTATTAATATATTATACTATATTTTATCCTCTACTTAGTATGTAAATATCTTATACGAAGCTTATCTATAATAATAAACTGGAGTATAGGCAGTTGCCCACACTCCAGTTTAGTTCACTCGCTGAATACTTTACTGTACTCTCCTAATTTAACAGAAATATTATATTCTTTTCCATCTCTCCAAACAACCATGTTAACTGCATCCCCTGATTTGAATTTTTCAAGCTGTTTTTGCATTTCATCCAGTTTCTTCACTTCCTGCCCTTCTACCTCCAATATTATATCTCCCGGAACAATTCCCGCCTTGTCTGCAGGCCCGTTTATCATCACCTGACTGACACCTATTCCAACAGGCACATTATATTCTTTTGCATCCTTTTCATTTATCTCAGCCATTACAATTCCCAATGCGGGTCTGCTTACATAACCGTTTTCAATCAATTGTTGAATAACAGGCTTTGCATCATTAATAGGTATGGCAAATCCTATCCCCTCAATACCTACGCCTTGCTGCTTGGCAGTATTTATCCCTATAACTTCGCCATTTAAGTTAACCAGCGCCCCACCACTGTTACCCGGATTTATTGCAGCATCAGTCTGTATTAGATTCAACTGCTTTCCATCTATCACAAGATCCCTTTGAGTAGAGCTGATTATACCTGAAGTAACTGATCCTGCTAGTTCACTCCCCAGTGGATTTCCTATAGCAACTACTGTTTCGCCTACTTGCAATCTATCTGAGTCTCCCAGTTTAGCGGCAGGTAAATTTTTCTTATTAATCTTAATCACCGCAAGGTCTGTCTTAGAGTCTTTTCCTACCAAATCAGCATTCACCTTTTCCCCTCCAGGGAGTATTACTACAAGTTCCGAAGCATTTTCTATCACATGATTATTAGTTACAATATATCCGTCATCGCTTATTATTATTCCTGAACCGCTCCCTTCAGAAATTTCGTTTTCAAAAAAACCTCTGGTTATTTCCATTTTATTCACTATCCCTACCACAGCTGAACCCACATTTTTAGCGATGTCTATTATAGGAGTATCCGAACCTATATTAGTAGTATTCTCTTGCGTGAAAACTTCCGAATCTTCACCAATAATCTGTTCTTGTTCCTGCCCATCCTCAGAATCAGTTTTATCCGACTGCTCCATGGAAATAAAACCGAAAGATGACCCGATATAAAACAAAAGCAAACAAGTTATAACTGCACTTATTACCGCTACCAATATATATTTCCCAATACCATCTTTTTTATTTTTAGAATCATAATCATATTCATAAAACTCGTCCATATATATCAAACCTCCCAATTGTTTTATTTTTATTATAAAATGTAATTATGACCAAATTATGAACTTGTATCTTTATTATAATAAAGAGGTAAATAAAAGATAAACTCAGTTCCTTTTCCTTTTTCACTCCTTGCGTATATCTGCCCGCCCTCATGCTGTTCAATTATCTTTTTGACAATCGAGAGCCCTAATCCAAAACCACTACTTTCAGATCTGGAATTATCCACTTTATAAAAACGTTCAAATATATATGGCAGATCTTCTTGTGCTATTCCCATACCGCTATCCTCTATATGAGTAAATATTTTATGTTCTCTGGCTTGAGTAGCTACACGGACTTCCCCACCCATGCCAGTATATTTAATTGCATTATCCATCAGATTAGATACTACCTGTTCTATCCTATCCTCATCCCCTTTTACTAGTTTATCATTTTTAGAAAGCATTACCTTTAGATCTATTTGTTTTTCTTTTATTCTTTGCTCATATTTAATTATTACCCTTCTAATAACTTCATTAATATCGAAAACCGAATTTTCTAATACAAAATAACCCGTTTCAATATTAGAAAGATCCAATAATTGATTTATCAGCCTAGTAAGCCTATTTGTTTCTTCTATTACAATATTTAAATATTCCTCTTGTTCTTGGTGTTCTATAGTCCCGTCTCTTATCGCCTGAACAAATCCTCTTATAGAAGCTATAGGTGACTTCAACTCATGAGACACGCTGGCTACAAAGTCACGCCTCATATTTTCCAAATTTTCTAGAGACATTGCCATATTATTAAAAGCATTAGAGAGCTCCCCGATTTCATCAGGAGAATTTATATCTACCCTTTTCGAAAAGTCTCCTTCAGCCATGGCTCGGGAAATGCTGCTCATTTTTTTTAGCGGCATAGATATTCTTTTAGATGTAGAATAAATAAGCAAAAAAGCCAGTATTATTGAAACCAAGGCAGCAATCCATATCAATCTGTATACATTGTTGAGTGTGTTTTTTATTTCATATATAGGTGAATGTAAAAATATAGCTCCGGTAACTCTGCCCTTAACGTATATAGGCATACCAATGGTGAGCATGGGAACCTCAAACCTATCTCCAAACTTACCTGTCTTTTTTACTATATTACCTTGCAAAACATTTATTATCTCATCTTTAGTCAGCTTTTGCCCTTCTTGATGTTTTTTATCGATTGTACTGGATTCTGTCCATACATACCCAAACTTATCGACAAACCATATCCTGGCATTTAAAAATCTATCTATAACCTGCAATTCAAAATTCAATCTCTGTTCACTTATAAGACCTGCAGAATATTGATTCACAAGATCATTCAGTTCACTGCCTTCTGTGATCAATTGCTCCTGTTTTTTATTAAAATAATAATTTTCAAAAAGCTGTGAAAGTAAAAATCCTAAAAATATCAAAGTAACTATTATAATGATCAAATAAGTTGCTATCAATCTATTAAAAATACTCTTAAACAATCCCTTTCACTCCTCCCTCTGTCCGTTTACAATGTCTTCGCTAAAATAAACTAATTAATCCCATACACTTACTTAAAATTTATCACAAAAAAGACATAAAAAAAACATCATTTTATTTTATATCATAACACACTTCATGAGGCCTTTAGTCCTATTGATTTTGTTTTTATAGTACTATAGTATGTTATGTTTGGTTTTTAGAGGAATAAGGTAATTAGTGTAGAATATACTTATATGTTGTCATAAAAATGTATTTTTTGACATAATATTTTTATACTGGAGGCTAAAATATGCAAAAAGAACCTACAAAACAAAAAACAAAAGATAAACTAAAAAAACCACAAAATAAACTAAAGAGCAAAAAATTTTGGGCTGAACTCCTTGATACTACTAGTATAAGAATGAAGCTGATAATCTGTTTTCTAGTCTTAATCATTGCTCCTTTAGTGATAAGCAGCACTATAAATTATTCAAACACCGCAAAGACCATAAAAGAATCAGTCTCTAATTACACCATAGAATCTATGGAAATGGCAGAACAATACCTAGGTTTTATTATCTCAAATATTGACCAGGAATCTATGAAAATATTTACAGACAAAACATTACAAGAAAGCCTGAAAATATTAAATTCCAAAGAAACTAACGATTACGATAAGATGAATGCAAGAAAGAATATAGAGGATGAGCTGAATAATATAGTATCAAATTCAAAGTTCATCGATAGTATTTATATTGTTAACGATAAAAATACTACAGTAGGTGCTCCAAGCATGAATCTGTTCAATCTAGATAATTTTGATGAAATAGTAAACAGTGATTGGTACAAAAATGCGGTAGAAGATGATGGAAAAGCCTCTTGGATAGGAAGCAACGAGGATATCTTTAAAAGCAGTGGTGATAGGGATGTAATAAGCCAAGTAAGGATGTTGAAATCAATATCATTCGATAAAGGAAGTTATGGTGTTCTCAAAATAAATATCTCTGTTTCAAATATTTACGACCTCATCAAAAATTTTGATATAGGAAACACCGGACAAATATCATTAGCCACCCCTGACAGAAAGGTTATATCTAACGTAAACGGTGAGTTGAAAAAAGATGACGACATATCATCACATGAATATTTTGAAACAATAGCCAAAGCTAAAAAGGATAACGGCTCTTTTACTTTTTATAAAAATGATAAAGAGTATATGTGTACATATTTTAAGTTTGGACAGGGTAATGAATGGACTCTCATTGGAAATGTTGAAACAGATGAACTGCTTGCCCCTGCTAGAGATATAAGAAGCAAATCTATCACCCTTATAATAATATGTTGTCTCTTCGGCATAGTGTTGGCGTTTTTTGTATCTATTGCATTCACAAAAGACCTTATTACACTATCTAAAATTATGGCTAAAGCTGAAAAAGGCGATCTAAACCAGAGCATATCAAGAAAGAGAAAAGATGAAGTAGGTAAGCTGGCAAACAGCTTCAACAATATGCTCAAAAGCATAAGGATTTTGATAGGTGATATTGCAAATGCAACCACAACTGTATCTCAATCTGCATCATCCTTAGCATCTACTTCTCAGGAAACAGCAGCTATCTCTGATCAGGTTTCGCATGCTGTTCAAGAAATAGCAAAAGGTGCTTCAGAACAAGCAATGGATGCTGAAACCGGCGTCAAAAATATGGACACCCTAGCTGAAAAAGTAAATGAAATAACTGCAAATGCAAAAACCATGAGTAAGGTTGCCGATGATACAAAGACTCTTACAAAAACAGGTCTTGATATAATTAAAATACTCGAATCAAAATCTGACGATACATCAAAAATAACTAAAGCCATTACAATGGATATAAATGAATTGAGCAGACGTTCTATTGAAATAGACAAAATAATAGGAACCATAAATACCATATCTGATCAGACCAATCTGCTGGCCTTGAATGCCGCAATTGAAGCTGCAAAAGCAGGGGAATCTGGTAGAGGGTTTGCTGTTGTAGCTTCAGAGATAAGGAAATTAGCAGAGCAATCACAAGACTCAACTAAAGAGATAGCAAGGATAATAAAGAACATACAACAAAAAACAGATGATACTGTGCAAACAGCTGAATCGGCTAATGAAGTAGTAAAAGCTCAAATTCAAGCAGTCTCAAACGCAACTGAAACATTGGATAAAATTTCTGAACATATGGAAGATCTGGTAACAAGAATTGAAATTATACATTCCGCTATAATGAGTATGGAAAATGATAAGGACCAAGCTGTATTGTCTATACAAAATATTTCTGCTGTATCACAGCAGACTGCTGCTTCAACCCAAGAAGTATCTGCTTCAACCCAGCAGCAACTAGCTGCTATCGAAGAATTATCAAATGAAGCCCAAAAACTGAACGATGCAGCCGAATCGTTAAAAAAATCAATAAGCAAATTCAAGATATAAAAAATCCGGTATATACCGGATTTTTTATATCTTATTTTAAAGTTACAACTGTTACACCAGATTCACCTTCACCATATTTGCCCGATCTGAATTTTTTTACATGGGGATGTTTCTTTATATTGTGTCTTATCCCAGCTCTCAATACCCCTGTGCCTTTCCCGTGTATTATCATAACCTCAGACAATCCAGCCAAAATACATTCATCTAAGAATTTGTCCACATCTGCTAAAGCCTCTTCAAGTTGCTTGCCCCTCAAATCTATCTGATTGGAAACTTTCCTATCTTTATTCAAGTTCACAGACAATACTTTTTCTGTATACTCCTGCTGCTCATCTTTTATTTTCTTAACCTCTTCAAGTTTTACCTTTACCTTTAAAATTCCTACTTGCACAGTCAGCTCCCCGTCAGGATCAGGATCACTCAAAGCAATCCCTTTCTTTTGAATGTTTAAAAGATATACACTATCTCCTTTTTTTATGTTTTGAGGAGAATGTACTGCCTGACTTGGAGCAAAAGTATCCTTCATAATTTCAGTATTTATCAATTTTATTTTATCGTTTAAATGTCTTCTTTTTTGTTCAATCTGTTTATTTATAGATTCCTCTCCTTTTGCAGCATCATATTGTATCCTTTTTAAATCTTTGATAATATCATCGGATTTTTCCTTGGCATCCAATAAAATCTTTCTCGCTTCTTGTTTTGCCTGTTGAATTATACGATTTTTCTGTTGCTCTATTTGATCAACCTTTATTTTATAATCCTCTTTGAGTTGTTTCACATCTTGCTTAAATCTAACAGCACTGTCTAAGTGGGTCTCTGATTCTATTCTGTTTTTTTCCAGTGATGCTAAAATATCTTCAAATCTAATTTTATCAGATGATATTAAATCTCTTGCATTTTGAACTATTTTTTTATCTAACCCTAGTTTTTCAGAAATATCAAAAGCATTGCTCTTTCCTGCTACTCCGATAATAAGCCTATACGTCGGACTCAAAGTATTTATATCAAATTCAACAGCAGCATTTTCTATTCCCTTTTTTGATAGAGCATATTTCTTTAATTCACTATAATGAGTAGTAGCAACCGTCCGTGCCTGTTTCTGATAAAGATAATCCAATATAGCCATGGCTAAGGCTGAACCTTCATCAGGGTCTGTACCTGCCCCCAATTCATCCAATAATACAAGTGAAAATTGATCTACATCCTCTATTATTCTTTTTATGTTTTTCATATGGGCTGAAAAAGTGCTGAGACTTTGCTCTATGCTCTGCTCATCACCTATATCAGCAAAAACTTTGTTAAAAACTGAAATCTGAGAACCTTGTTTTGCAGGAATGAACAAACCAGATTGAGCCATAAGCACCAAAAGCCCTAATGTCTTTAATGCAACTGTCTTTCCCCCCGTATTGGGTCCTGTGATAAGCAAAATAAAAAATCTGTTTCCCAGCTCTATGTCGATAGGAACTACTTCTTCTTTTGGTATCAAGGGATGCCTAGCATCTTTCAGCTCTATATACATTTTAGTGTTTAAGACAGGTTTCACAGCATCCATATCTATTGCTAAATTTGCTTTAGCAAATATTACATCCAACTGCTGCAGTATTCTAATATTGCTATATATCAAATCATTATTATCCTTAATCGTATATGTCAGCTGTGAAAGAATCTTTTCTATTTCTCTTTTTTCATCTGTATACAATTGATTTAATTTGTTGTTTGCCTCAACAACAGAAGAAGGCTCTATAAATACAGTAACACCGCTGGCAGACTGATCGTGCACTATTCCCTTTATAGCTCCCCTGCATTGGCTCTTTAAAGGCACAACATAGCGGTTGTTTCTAATTGTAATTATCGGTTCCTGTAAAACTGATTGATACCTAGATGAATGTATTATCGAATTTAAATTATCCCTTATTCTATTGTTGTATATATTTATGCTTTTCCTGATAGTCCTTAATTGGGCACTGGCTGAATCCAAAACAGACCCATCACTACCTATGCAATCACATATACTATCTTCAACTTGTTTCAGATCAAATAAGCTTTCTATCTGCCGGAATATTTTGCTATACTCTAACTTTCTTTTCTGGAGCATCAATTTAAATCTTTTTAGATCTCTACAAATCTTCAAAATACTCCTTATAGATAATAACTGTTCAGCATTCAATGTGGACCCTACTTCAGCCATTTTTAGCTCTTTTCGTATATCATTAAAACCATTTAAAGGAGGCATTCCCTCAACATTGATTATATTGTAAGCTTCTTCCGTTTCTTCTAGCATGTGTTTTATTTTTCCCGGATCGCAGCTAGGCATCAATCCTTCTATCGCATCCTTACCCATCTGACTAGTTGTCAAGTCATATAATTTTTTAATTATCTTGTCATATTCTAATGCTTTTAACGTTTTTAAATTCAAAAAATTTCTCCTCCTGCAATCGTTATATAAATTAATTATAACTTATATCATAATTGGTTCCAACATCAAAAAAATAATAGCAGCCAAAGCTGCTATACAATAAAGGGGGTTATTTATTTATATCCAGTAATTTACCATAAAAATCCTTCTTATATTTTTTGGCATCTACTGAACTCTTTATAATCTTATTGTTTATCTCTTTTAGTCTACCTTTTAAATCATCAATTTCTTTACAAGCAGACTCATACTTATTTTGTAATTGTTCAAGCTCTTGTTGTGTCTTCAATAACTGGTCTGCAATATTGATAGCAGTAAGCACATTTATCATTGAGGTGCTTAACTTTTGGTTTTTGTCAGCTATCTTTTGCATAGTGTTATTGACATTAATAGCTACCTTATGAATATATTCTTCACTTTCAGCAGCTTTTATAGCATATTCCCTTCCCATTATTTTAACTGTAGTTCTGGTTTGTTTTTCCATAGAACCATCCCTCTTATTATTCTAACATTTATTATATAACATTTCCTAAATTTAGACAATATTCATCTAATAAAAACATTTTTTATCTATCTTTTGTCAAAATATATAAAACCATCACTCATTTAATTTCAAAGTCGACTTATCCTGTTTTGCCCTAAAATAAAAATTAATTTGAATAATATTTGTTTAATCTCATGAATATTTATTGATTAAGTCATTGTTTAACTTCAAATAGATAAGGAATGATTGAAATCAAAAAAAAATCATTGCTATATAATGCATTTATATTGACGTGTGCAAACATACTGGTCAGAATTCTAGGATTCATCTATAAAATAATACTTTCAAGAAAGATAGGCCCCCAGGCTATAGGCTTATTTCAACTGGTTTTCCCTATATACATGTTAATCATAACGCTTACAACCAGTGGAATTCCCATAGCTATCTCAAGAATAGTAGCAGAACATAATGCAAAAAAGGATACATTTAATATGCTATATTCCATGAGAATAATTACAATCGTTGTATCCATCATATCTTTTATATTGAGTCTTGCATTTGCATTAAATGCAAGCTTTATATCCAATTCTATTTTAAGAGACCCTAAAAGCTATCCGGTCATAATTGCCATCTTTCCATGCATATTTATAGTAAGTGTTTCATCAGTACACAGGGGATTCTTTTATGGGATACACGACGTTGTACCTCCCGCTTCAGGGGAAGTGATAGAACAATTGACTAGAATAGCACTTGTTATGTCAGTTCTTTACTTTCTGCCCCCCTTAAAAATAGAATACGCTGCATCTCTAGCTGCCTTAGGAATGGTTATTGGTGAGCTGTTCGGACTTTTAGTTTTAAGAACAAAATATAAAACGTATATAAGCGATTTCTGTAAAAAAATATCTGTATCTATACGGGATTCAAAAAACTTGCTGAAACGGTTGTTCAGTATCTCTATCCCAATAACAATTACCAGAATAGTAAGCAGTCTAATACAAGCACTCAATATAATATTGATCCCTCAAAGACTTCAGCTGGCAGGATACACGTCTAATCAGGCCATATCTCAATTTGGAAAACTCACAGGCATGGCTATGCCCATAGTTTTTCTACCATTCACTGTAACATCTGCTCTTGCAGTCATAATCATACCAAATCTATCTGAATCCTTGGAATTAAAAGACTGGGAAGCTATAAAAACCAAAACTTCTAAAGCCACCCTGTTAACATCACTGGTAGGATTTTTAGTATTTTCATTGATATTTAGTTTTTCAAAAGATTTAGGAGAAGTGATCTTTGCTCAAAAAAACGTAGGGGAAATGATTTTCTATATGAGCTTTTCCATTCCCTTTTTATGCATATACCATAATTTTTCCAGCATATTAAACGGAATAGGTAAACAAAAGATTGTCACCCTAAACTTTATTATCGGAGCAGCCATTCAATTATTTTGTACATATTTTTTAGTATCCAACCCCTATTTCAAAATAAATGGTTTTATCCTTGGATTCACACTAGATTCAGCTGTATCTATGACGTTAAATGGAATATGGGTATATAAAATAACAAAAACAAAAATCAAAACCATTAATTGGTTAATTAAGCCTTTTCTATGTACTCTGCCTGCTATATACTCGATAAACAACATATATCCTATACTTAAAAATACAAAAATAAACATATTGCTAGCAATGGCAATATGTTGTGTGATCGGAACTGTTTTCTTTTCAGCAACTGCATATATACTAAAAATAATGCCAAAAATAAAGGACTTTAAAAGATAATGTACTTATACTTTATTGAAAACGAATTATAGTATTAAGTACATTATCTTTACAACCAGATTAACTCATCTTAATCGAGCATTGATTTCCTGTTTAAGTCTTTCTATTATTTTATTGTGAATGCCACTTACTTCATCATCTGTCAACGTCTTGTTTTCATCTCTATATTTTATCGAAAATGCAACACTCTTATTATTCTCTTCAATTTGCTTTCCTTTGTATACATCAAATAAATCTATTTGATCTATTTTTCCTCCACCATATTTCAATATTATATCCTGAATCTGCTTTACTGGCACATCCTCTTGGACGATAACAGCTATATCTCTGTCCACAGAGGGATATTTAGGTAATGGCTTATATTTTTTATTTAAATCGGCATTTTCTTGCATCAGCCTAAAGTCTATCTCGGCTATATATACTCTTTTATCTATTTCGTAATTATCGGCCACCTCAGGATGAACCTCACCGATAACACCTGCTATCTCGTCTTTTATCAAGATATTTGCACATCGGCCCGGATGGAAGGAAGGATGATGTCCCCTATCAATTTTAACGATTTTTTTAAGACCTAATTCATCAACTAAAAGTTCACAAATTCCTTTTATATTAAAAAAATCAATGTCTTCACCATATGCACCAATACATAACATCTTTTTTTCATCAGGCAATTCTGATATAGGAAGCTGTTCTGCTATATATACACTGTTTAATTCAAATAAACATGCCCTTTCAACTCTCCTGCTGTAATTCAAAGATAAAACATTCATCATACTGGGTATCAATGTAGTTCTCATTATGCTCTGATCTTCACCCATAGGGTTCTTTATTCTAACAGCTTTTCTCAATTTACTATCATCAGGCAACATAATCTTGTCAAAAACATTAGGTCCATAAAACGAGAATGTTGCTGTTTCATAGAAACCTTGATTTACCATCATTCCTTTTACAGCATCTATTATCCTTTGAAACATATTTTTACCACCCAAGGTAGTTTCGCTTCTTAACATGGTGGGTTTTATCTTGTCATATCCATATATTCTGGCAACTTCCTCAGCCAAATCAGCATCATTTTTTATATCTTTCCTATAGGATGGTATTTTTATTTTAATATCCTCAGATAAAACTATTTCAAAACCAATTCTCCTGAAAATATCTATCATTTCCTTTTGCCCTATATCAGTACCCAGCAATCTATTGATTTTGGATGTGTTTAATTTGAGCTCTCTGTCAATAGCAGGCTTTTTATAGCAATCGATGATTCCCGATACCACCTCTCCTGCCCCCATCTCATCAATAAGCTGTGCAGCTCGATTCAATGCATTGATTACATTTTCTTCATCCAAACCTTTTTCAAATCTGGCTGATGCCTCTGTACGCAATCCTAATTTCTTTGATGCTCTTCTTATTATCGGACCTGCAAAATTAGCAGATTCCAATAATATAACTTTTGTATCATCTGTAACTTGGGAATCCTCGCCTCCCATAATTCCAGCTAATGCCAAAGGTGTTTCCCCGTCAGCTATCACCAGCATATCTGAATTCAATGTCCTCATTTTATCATCCAGGGTCTTAAATCTTTCGCCCTCTTTTGCCCTTCTCACAATAATCTGTCTTTGAGAAAGCTTTTCAAAATCAAAAGCGTGTAAAGGTTGCCCATATTCAAGCATTACATAATTGGTTATGTCAACTATATTGTTAATCGGTCTTACCCCTGCAGCCAATAGTCTCCTCTTTAACCACTTGGGAGAAGGCGCTATATTTATATTCTTTATCAACCTTGCGGCATACCTAGGGCATAACTCGCCGTCCTCTACAGTTATTTCGATATAGTTTTGAATATTATCTTGAGTCTCATTTATATTTATTTCAGGCAACTTTAAAGACCTATCAAAGGTGGCGGCCACTTCTCTAGCCATCCCTATCATGCTCAAACAATCCGGCCTGTTTGAAGTAATCTCAAAATCTATTATGGTTTCATTTAAACCCAGTATCTCTCTTATATCCATTCCTAAATCACATTTATCCTCTATTATCATTATCCCGTGCTGCACAGCTTCGGGATAATCCTCCGGATCCAGCCCCAATTCTTGTATAGAGCACATCATCCCCTCAGATTGCTCACCCCTTAGCTTCCCTTTTTTGATTTTGACTCCACCCGGAAGAGTGGAACCGTGTAAAGCTATAGGGACTATATCTCCTTGCCTTATATTATCCGCCCCTGTTACAATTTGCAATACATTATTCCCAACGTCTACCTTGGTCACAACAAGTTTATCTGCATTGGGATGTTTTTCTATAGAGAGAATTTTACCTGTAACAACATTACTTATTTCCGCTCCCATCTCGTCTACACTCTCTACATTTGAACCGGTCATGGTCAGTTTTTCAGCTAATACATCCGGGGATATTCCATCTATATCTACATATTCTTTAAGCCAACTGATTGGTACAAGCATCTGTTTTCCTCCTTATTAAAATTGTTCCAAAAATCTAACATCATTTTCAAATAATAACCTTAAATCATCTATACCATATTTTTGAGTAGTTATTCTATCAAGTCCCATTCCAAAGGCAAATCCGCTATAATGGTCAGGATTTATATCACATATCTCTAATACTCTAGGATGAACCATTCCTGCTCCCAGTATTTCTAGCCAGCCGCTATTTCCACATGCCTTGCATCCTTTGCCTTTACATACAACACAGCTTATATCCATTTCAGCGCTGGGCTCTGTAAATGGAAAGTGATGTGGTCTAAATCTCATCTTTATATCTGAACCATATAATTCTTTTGCAAACAAACCCAATACACCCTTGAGGTCACCCATTGTAACGCCTTTATCTACTACCAATCCTTCAATCTGATGGAACATGGGTGAATGAGTTGCATCCACACTGTCTGAACGATATACACGCCCAGGAGAAATAATCTTTATTGGCGGCTTCTGTTCTTTCATTACCCGTATTTGCACAGGTGAAGTCTGAGTTCTCAATAAAAAATTATCTGTTATATAAAATGTATCCTGAGTATCCCTAGCAGGATGATCTTTGGGTATATTCAAAGCCTCAAAATTATAGAAATCATGCTCAACTTCCGGTCCTTCTGCAATCTTAAACCCTAATCCAATGAATACATTCTGTATTTCCTCCAGCACAATACTTAATGGATGTAAACCGCCGTTTGGCATAGACTTACCAGGCATAGTAACGTCAATTCGCTCTTTTTCCAGTCTTATTTTTTGCATGTTCTTTTGTATGCGTTCATTTGCACTGTTTAACTCTTCTTCTACTGCAGTCCTTATTTCATTTGCCATTCTTCCAATGACTGGGCGCTGATCTGCAGGCAAATCACCCATACCCCTCAATACCTGCGTTAGCTTACCTTTTTTACCAAGATATTTGACTCTTTTATCATTCAATTGTTCTATATCCGTACAAGATCGTATCTCTTCTCTCGCACGCATTCTGATATCTTTTAACTTCTCAAGCATTTCACGCTACTCCTTCCAGTTAAAATTGTTTTTATTAATTAAAAAAGCTTCGTCCATAATGAATAATGGGACGAAGCTACATTCTCCGCGATACCACCCAAGTTGTATCAAAACCACCTCTATCAGATAACGGCAAAGCCGGCTAGACCTACTCTAATTTCAATCCGCTGTTCAGGAGCGAACTTCCGTTAACTCACTAAAGGGATGCTCCCAGCCAGTGACACCCCATCTCTTTTTAGCAAACATCAACGTACTCTCTCCATCATCACCTTAGAAATATTTACTTGTGTTTTAAAAGATTATAGCACAGTAGAATATTTTATTCAAGAGAAACAGATATTCTCTGTCTTAATACCTCGTACAATATTACCGCAGTCGCTATCGATACATTCAAAGATTCGCTCCCACCTGGCATTGGAATCTTTACGCTTTTATCAGAAACAGCCAAAACCCCATCATCTATACCTCTCGATTCATTTCCTATCAACAATGCCGTCTTATCGGGATAAATTATATCAAAATAATAACTAGTGGCATTTACATCTGCTGCACAAATAAAAAAATTATCACCTCTCAGTTTTTGAATACATCCGCCGAGATTACTACATTTTACTACTGGAACCCTCAATATCGAACCCATAGTTGATCTTATCGTCTTGTCATTATAAACATCCACTGTATCTTGAGAAACAATTATGCCATCCACGTTTACTGCATCTGCCGTTCTTATTATCGTACCTAGGTTACCTGGATCCTGCACCCCATCAATTATTATCAGTAATTCGGCTTTATCTATAACATCACATAATTGATATTCGATTTTTTTAACCACTGCCAATATGCCTTGAGGAGTTTTAGTATTGCAAAGCTGCTTTAATATATTATCATCCACTTTAATATTCTCTATCTTATTATCTTCGAGTTTTTCGATGAGTTGATCTCCATAGCTCATCGAAAAGACTTTGTCCGAATAAAGCACCTGATCTATAGATGCACCGCTATCTATAAATTCATCTACAATTTTTGTACCTTCAATTATAAATCGGTTATATTGATCTCTATATTTTTTTATATTCAGAGATCGTATTCTCTTTATTAAAGGATTTTTCATGCTAGTTATACAATCATCCAAAACCAATGCACCACTCCGTTTTATTTGTTTTCTAACCTTTTTATATCTTCATTTGAACCTACAACCACTAAAATATCATTTTCTTGTATCAAATCATCCCCTCTTGGGGAGATGTTTATATCGTTTCCTTGTTTAATCGCTAGCACATTAACACCATACCTGGCTCTCATGTCAAGTTCTTCCAGTGTTTTCCCTATCCATCTGGATATTGCAGTAATCTCAATAATGCTGAAATCTGGATCCAGTTCTATATAATCAAGTATATTTGAAGAAACTAAATTATGTGCAACCCTGACGCCCATATCTCGCTCAGGAAATACAACCCTATCCACCCCAATTTTATATAATACCTTCGCATGCAATTCATTTTGTGCCTTTGTTATTACATATTTTACACCTAACTCTTTAGCAAGCAATGTTATCATAATGCTAGCTTGAATATCAGATCCAATAGTTATTACAGCAACATCAAAATTTCTTATCCCTAAAGATTTTAAAGCATTCTCATCAGTAGCATCAGCCTGTACAGCATGGGTCACTGAATCTGATATGTCCTGGATAAGTTCTTCATCTTTATCTATTGCAAGCACATCATGTCCTAATGCATATAAAGTTCTAGCTACGCTGGAACCAAATCTACCCAATCCTATCACTACAAATTGTTTCATTCCCGTTTATCACCTTTCTTACCCTACAATTACCCTATCTTCCGGGTATTTTATAGGTGCTTTATTCTTTGCCTGTCGCTTTGCAAGTGCTGTAACTATCGTAAGCGGTCCAACTCTTCCGCTAAACATGGTTATCATTATTATTATCTTGCCTGCAGTTGATAATTCAGTAGTTATCCCGGCAGATAATCCTACAGTACCAAAAGCAGAAGCAACTTCAAAAAGTATATTTAAGAATTCAGCCTTTTCTGTAATGGACAATATCATGGTAACTACAATTACCAATAATAATGCTAATACTGTAACTACTAATGCACGGGATACAATCTGTCTCTTAACTCTCTTTTGAAAGATTTCAACGTCTTCCCTTCCTTTAATATTTGCCCATACTGACAATATCACAACTGCAAAAGTGACAGTTTTTATACCTCCTGCAGTAGAAGCAGGTGAACCACCTATAAACATGAGTATGATAGTAAAAAACTTTGAAGCATTAGTCAGGTTATCTATAGGTATTGTATTAAATCCAGCTGTTCTAGGTGTCACAGATTGAAAAAGAGAAGCTAATACCTTTTCTTGAAAAGGCATACCTCTTAATGTTCCAGGATTTGAGTATTCAAGCAACATGAACACTATAAATCCTAAAGCGATAAAAAATCCAGTAACATATATAACAAGCTTTGTATGCAATGAAAATTTATCAAACTGTCTCTTTGTAGCAATATTTACAAGTACAGTAAAACCTAATCCTCCTACAACTATTAGGGACATTATAACTATATTTATTACTACATCGTTAAAAAATGGAGTTAAACTTCTAAATCCCCCTACCAAATCAAAACCTGCATTGCAAAATGCTGAAATTGAATGAAATACACTATAATATATCCCTTTCACAGGTCCATAATAGTATACAAACCTTGTAGAAAGCAATAAAGCACCCATTCCCTCTATTAAAAGAGTCACAATTAACAAATTTTTAGTTAACCTAACCACTCCTTCAATAGAAAATTGATTTAATGCCTCTTGCATTACCAGCCTCTCCCTCAAGGTGATCTTTTTACCCACTATCAATGCAAAAAGGGTGGTCAGGGCCATAAAACCTAACCCACCTATTTGAATCAGTATGATTATGATAATTTGTCCAAAAAGTGTCCAATGTGTGGCAGTATCCACAACCACAAGACCGGTAACACATACTGCTGAAGTGGCAGTAAATAATGCATTTAGAAAACCAACACTATTTCCGTCTTTGGATGATATTGGAAGGTTAAGCAATATACCTCCTGAAATAATAAGTATCATAAAACCCAAAGCAAGCACTTGTGCAGGTGTTAAATTTATCTTATCAGTTCTATTTACCAAAATGCTCAACTCCCAGCTGCACTGCAAAAGTATCCCAATAAAATATTTTTATATTATTATACCATTATGGTAGAATTTTTAAAATATTTATAAAAGGGAAAAGATCAACCTTTTCCCTTTTATAAATATTTTAATTTAATTTTGTTATGCCTCGATTTTCTGTTTTGCAATATCTACTAATTCTGAAAAAGCTTTATCATCATTTATAGCAAGTTCTGCAAGCATTTTTCTGTTTATTTCTATACCAGCCAATTTGAGACCATTTATAAATTTTGAATAGGATAAACCGTTGCTCCTTGAAGCAGCGTTAATCCTTGCAATCCATAGCTTTCTAAAATCTCTCTTTCTTAATTTTCGTCCTGTATAAGCATATGATAAAGACTTCATTACAGCCTGATTTGCAGGTCTAAACTGTTTACTACTAGCACCATAATATCCTTTTGCAAGACGTAATATCTTTTTATGCTTCTTTCTTGCGTTAACCGCTTTTTTAACTCTTGCCATGACTGTCGCCTCCTTTTCAGTACTTTAACTATTTATATGGAATCAATTTCTTTATTACATCCGATTCATTTTTACTTACAAAACCCGGTTTCCTTAGGTTTCTTTTTCTTTTTGATGATTTTTTAGTCAATATATGACTTTTATAAGCTTTAGCTCTTTTGATTTTGCCACTTTTAGTCAATTTAAATCTTTTAGCAGCTCCTCTATGGGTCTTCATTTTTGGCATGATCAGTGCTCCTTCCTGTGTTATTATAATTGTTTAGGTGCTAATACCATAATCATATTTCTACCCTCAGTTTTGGGCCTCTTTTCAATTTGGCATGTATCGGCAAGCAAATTTGTAAAATCCTGCATAACTTTCTTACCTATTTCCATATGCGCCATTTCCCTGCCTCTAAATCTTATGGTAACTTTAACCTTATCTCCAGATTTTAAAAATCTTAATGCATTATTAGCCTTAACTTTAAGGTCATGCTCCTCAATTGTAGGGGAAAGCCTAATCTCTTTGATATTTATAACCTTTTGCTTCTTTTTAGCTTCTTTCTCTTTTTTGGTCAACTCAAACTTATATTTCCCAAAATCCATAATCCTACATACCTTGGGCCTTGCATTTGGTGCGACCTCTACAAGATCCAGCTTTTTTCTATATGCAATTTCTAATGCCTCGTCTAATGTCAATACCCCTAGCTGTTTCCCGTCCTCATCTACCACCCTTACCTTGCTTTCCCTTATCCCTTCATTAACTCTAAAATCTTTGCTAATATTGACTCACCTCCGGAATTTTAAAGCAGCTATTCATTAACTGCTTATATAGCAAAAACACATAAAAACTTTACAAAAAAATAAAAGCGGGTAAACTACCCACTTTTTTATTTATAAGACAAACAAAACATTTTTAGTGTCATTATTAACCTTCCTAGCGAAGCTGAAAGGTGAGAAGTGGATAGCTTCTTCTTGATTTTAACATTTTTAATGATAGCATAATTACAGGCCGATGTCAAATAGTTATGTTTAATATGTTTTGCTTTTTATTTGATCTAGCAAATCATCTATAAAATCCTCTAATTTTCTAGCACCTAAATCCCCGTCTTTTCTGGATCTCACTGCCACAGTATTGCTTTCTAGCTCTTTATCTCCTATTATTAACATATAAGGGATCTTTTCCAGTTGAGCTTCTCTGATCTTATATCCTATTTTTTCGTTTCTTGTATCTTTTTCCACTCTTACTTGTTTGTCTATCAAATTATCATATATTTTATCTATATAGTCGTTGCTTCTATCAGTGACAGAAATTAATTTTACCTGTACCGGTGCTAGCCATATAGGAAAAGCTCCTGCAAAATGTTCGGTCAAGATTCCTATAAATCTCTCTATGCTCCCGAAAATAACCCTGTGTATCATTACAGGCCTATGCTTTTCTCCATCTTGCCCTATATATGTCAGATCAAATCTTTCAGGCATTTGGAAATCAAGTTGTATAGTGCCGCACTGCCAGGTTCTTCCTAAACAATCCTGTAAGTGAAAGTCAATTTTGGGTCCGTAGAATGCCCCATCGCCTTCATTTATGTTAAAATTCAAACCCTTATCTTGTAATGCTTCCACTAAAGCATCTGTAGCCATCTCCCATTGTTCATCGGTTCCCATAGCTTTTTCCGGCTTTGTGGAAAGTTCAACAAAATATTTAAATCCAAAAATATTGTACATATAATCGATCAATTCGATTACTCCGATAATTTCCTGTTTTATTTGAGATGGAAGCATAAATATATGCGCATCATCCTGAGTAAAATTTCTAACCCTCATCAACCCGTGTAATGCTCCTGATAATTCATGCCTGTGTACTAATCCTAGCTCACCAATCCTGAGAGGTAGATCTCTATAACTATAAATTTTTCTTTTATAAAGTATCATGCTGCCGGGACAATTCATAGGCTTTATAGCATAATCCTGTTGATCTATTTTGGTAAAATACATATTTTCCTTATAATGATCCCAATGCCCTGATCTTACCCATAGATCACGGTTTAAAATGATGGGGGTCTTAATTTCTTGATATCCCCTCTTTATATGCTCTTTTCTCCAAAAATTCTCCAATTCATTTCTGATAATCATTCCCTTAGGATGAAAAAACGGAAAACCTGGACCCTCATCATGAATACTAAAAAGATCCAATTCTTTACCTAACTTCCTATGGTCTCTCTTCTTGGCTTCTTCCATCCTTTTCAAGTGCTTATTCAAATCTTTTTTACTATCAAACGAAGTACCATATATTCTTTGAAGCATCTTATTGCTTTCACTGCCCCTCCAGTAGGCGCCGGCTATACTTGTAAGTTTAAAAGCCTTTATCCTGCCAGTGCTGGGCAGATGAGGACCAGAACATAAATCTACGAACTCCCCCTGTTTATAAAAAGAAATAACCGCGTCCTCATCAAGATCTTGAATCAATTCTACCTTATAAGGCTCGTCCGCCTCTTGCATGAATTTTATCGCTTGTTCTCTCGGCATTGTCAACCGTTCTATCGGATATTTTTCCTTTATTATATTTTTCATCTCTTTTTCTATTTTTTCCAAGTCTTCAGGTGTAAAGGGTTTTTCCACATCGAAATCATAATAAAACCCGTTTTCTATAGCAGGTCCGATAGCCAGCTTTGCGTCAGGAAAAATTCTTTTAACCGCTTGTGCAAGTATATGAGAAGTAGTATGCCTATATACCTTTTTGCCGTCATCATCGGAAAATGTAATAATATTAACTCTTACATCATCTTCAATCAAATAATCTAAATCCCTCAAAACACCATCCACATTACCTGCAAGTGCCGCCCGTGCCAATCCTTCTCCTATGCTCTTTGCAACTTCCATTATAGTTACAGGTTTATCATATTTTAATATAGACCCATCTTTTAAGCTGATATTAATCATTTATATAACAACCTCCTTTAGAAATAAAAAAACACTCCCTGCCATAATACATCGGGGCAAGAGTGTTTCCCTGCGGTTCCACCCAATTTTTTACTCTTTTAACTTTAACGCAGTAAACGATAGCCTTACAAAACATAAGAGTTCTTCGGGCAATAGTTCAGGAGCGGTGTTCAACCAGAATAACCGAGAAATGCTTACAGCCATGGCATTTCCTCTCTGTCAGCAGTATAGCTGGTTTACTCGTCTCCTTCATCACCTATAAAATATATATTTACAATATTATAAGATATTGCCGTCTTGTATGTCAACAATTAACCCAGAAAAGAT
>JAQVDB010000013.1:31590-41917 GCA_028698525.1 Clostridia bacterium | reverse complement strand
AAAGGAGAATTGTATTTGAAGGCTATACTCAGCAGGTTGAGGCGGGCAGTACATCAATTTGATATGATTCGTGATGGCGATAGTATCGCTGTAGGCGTTTCCGGGGGAAAAGACAGCATGGCGCTTTTGTATTCTATGTATCTGTTCCAAAAGTTTCAGGTATTTGATTTCAAATTGCATGCAATAACCTTATCTTTAGGTTTTGATGATTTTGATATAAGACCCATTCGAGAATTTTGTCATCGACTTGGTATTCCCTATACTGTAAAGGAGACTTATATAGGTGAAATTGTTTTTAACCGCAGAAAGGAGAAGAACCCCTGCTCCCTGTGTGCCAAGATGCGCAGAGGGGCATTGAACAATACCGCTGTAGAGCTGGGCTGTAACAAGGTTGCATTGGGGCATCATCTGGACGATGTGGTAGAGACATTTCTGTTAAGCCTGTTTTACGAAGGAAGGCTGAATACTTTTTCGCCTAAAACCTATCTGGACAGGAGAAATATAACGGTGATACGCCCTATGGTGTTTTGCACCGAAAAACAGATAATAGGAGGGGTAAATAAACATGGCCTTCCTGTAGTAAAAACTCCCTGCCCGACCAGTGGAGCCACAAAAAGGCAGTTTGCCAAAGACACTCTAAAACAGTTATCCCATGATATTCCCGATATAAGGGAAAAGATTATGAGTGCAATTCAAAACAAAGAACAGATAAACCTCTGGGATTGAATTTATCCCGGAGGTTTTGTTATATTTACATATTTATTCCCTCCGGTGGGAAAATATAATAATATCGGAAGGGTGGGTAGTTATGCGAGTATTGAAAAATTCCTCTAGCACAACAACATTATCCCGGGATTTAAAAAGAAAAATCCAATTTTTAAGTACTTATATAAGTAAGAATGCGGATATCAAGATTAAATTTTTTAATATACAAAGCAGCGTCAACAAAAAAGGTGCTGTTGTTTATATGGAAAGCGTGATTGACAACACGCAGTTTAATAAAAATATTTTGACGCCCCTTATGGTTTATTATAATAACACAAAGAACAAAATCACGAGTACAAATCAGATAGATCAGATAATGAACATGTTTATAACTGTTGGACAGACTGAAAAGATATCAAGTTCACAAAAAATGCTAGATAGCCTGTTTGAAGGGCTGGCTATAGTCATGATAGAGGGGACAAGGGATGTATTGTCAATAGATGTCCGTGGAGGAAAAACCAGGGCCTTAGATGAACCGTTATTGGATAGAACCTTATGTGGTCCTAGAGAAGGGTTTGTAGAAACCCTTAAAATAAATATAGCTTTGATAAGAAGAAAGCTAAAAGACCCCAACTTTGTTATAGAAAAAAAAGTAGTAGGTACAAGAACGCGAACAGATGTGGCCATTATGTATATAGAGGATATAGCAGATACTGCCATTGTTCAAAAGATAATGAATAAAATAGACCAGATCAACATTGACGGTATGCTATCCTCCGGCTACTTGAATCAATATATCGAAGATAATCCCTATTCCCTGCTGCCACAAGCAAGGATTACCGAAAGAACTGATGTGGTAGTGGCAAACCTTTTAGAGGGACGGGTTGCCATAATGGCTGATCAGTCTCCTCTTGTTGTTATATTTCCCGCTCTTTTTATAGAAATGTTTCAAGCCGCCGAAGATTATTACGAAAAGCCGATACAGGGTTCATTTTATCGTATTTTTAGATTTCTGGTATTCTTTATAGCTATTTCCCTTCCTGCATTGTATATATCTCTGATAAGCTTTCAGCATGAACTGATACCATATGAGTTGATTTTTTCACTAGCTAAGTCAAGAAATCTGGTACCCTTTCCCGTTACATTGGAAGTACTGCTGCAGGAAGCGGTGATACAGCTTGTGTTTGAAGCAGGATTACGGCTGCCCTCCCCCCTGGGTCAAACATTAGGGGTGGTGGCAGGCATATTACTAGGTCAAGCCGCCATATCAGCTAATCTAGCTAGCCCTGCCGTAATTATAGTGGTATCCACAGCAGCTATCAGCACATTTGCTATACCGAATTTCTGCATGGCCATTGCTGCCAGGGTGATACGTATTTTGATGATAATATTATCTTCCATATTCGGCCTTTATGGGCTGTCTATAGGATGGCTGATTTTGTTTGCACATCTTACAGACCTTGAAAGCGTAGGTATCCCTTATTTTGCACCTTTTGCACCTACAAGGTATTCGGATTTAAAGGATATGTTGGTGAGAGGTTTTGTATGGGATATGGAGAAAAGACCTGCATCTGTTCCTGTTAAGGATAGAATTAGACAGAATAAAATGAAAGGAAAACAATGAAATGCAAGCCAACACAAGATTTCAAATCACCAGTAAACAGGTTATATTCATCATTGTAGGAACGATATTGGGCATAAGTATATTTAGCCTACCTCGTTCTATAAGCGCCTATGCAAAGCAAAATGCCTGGATATGTATGATATTGGGCATAATTATCCCTGCTTTATCCTTGGTCCTTATAAATATATTGTTTAAAAGATTTGATAGCCTCACTATGGTGGAGATATCCAATTTGGTTTTTGGAAATTTCTTGGGCAGAATATTGAGCATAGGTTTTATATTGTTCTTCATTGCTGTCAGCGCAGCAGCGCTCAGGATGTTTGCCGAGATAACCTCCCTTTATCTTCTTCCGGAAACTCCTATAGCCGTCATTTCCCTGGTTTTTATACTTTCGATAATCTTTATTATTTCAAAAGGGGGAAAAATAGTAGCAAGGCTGAATGAATTTCTGTTCTATATTTTATTTGCGTCTCTAGTTTTCATTCTTCCTTCGCTAAATAAAGCTGATTATTTGAATCTGCTTCCTGTAGGAGGGAGCACAGCTAAAGACATATTGATAGGCTCTTTGCAGACATCGTTTTCCTATTCAGGTATAGAAATCTTGTTTATTATTTATCCCATGATAACCAAAAAAGACGAAACTCTAAAAGCCGGCTTTACCGCTCTGGGGATATGCATGTTTGTTTATTTATTGAGTACAGTAACCTGTCTGCTGGTATTTGGATATGAATACATGCAGAAATTTCTATGGCCTGCACTGGTTCTGTTTAAGATAACAGATATTCCTGTCATACAAAGGTTGGAACTGTTCTTTTTATTTGTTTGGGTGGGGATAGGAATACGACCTGTGGTAAATAACAGTTTTTCTGCCTCCTTCTCTATTGCACAACTTTTGAATTTGGATATAAATAAATATTACCGAATAATATGTATAGTGGTCTCAGTCATAGTTTATCTGTGTTCTTTTATACCAGGAAATATAGCACAAGTATTTACTTATTTTAATTATATCGGATATGTTTTTATCATAATTGCAGTCGGATATCCTTTAATATTTATTGTAGCATCCAGCTTCAAAAAGGAGAGATTGAATGAACATGCATAGTTTTATAAAATCCTGTGCAATAGTGATTGTATGTATGCTATTGCTCACCGGGTGTTGGGATTCAAAGGACCTGGAGAATCTTTCAATACCTATAGCGGGAGGCTATGATCTGGATAAAAAAGATATAGGAGGTAAATCAAAGGCTCAGCTGATGGTATCTGGAATAGTTCCGAATTTCCGACCAGATGCAAAGGAAAATTATAAATTTGAATACACAAAAGGAAAAACTATAGGAGAAAGTCGTGAAGAAAGAAGCAAAACATCCTCAGATTCCCCCATATACGGTATGCTTCAAGTTTTGGTGTTCGGTCAGGATCTAGCAAAACAGGGATTAGGAAAAGTTTTGGATATCAACCTGAGATACTCCCAAATAAAAAATTCACTATACTTAGCTGTAGCCGATGGCAGGGCTGAAGATGTGCTAAATATTCCAGTAAAAGATTATGATAATCCGGGTGAGTATGTCTTAAAATTGATAAAAACCGCACAAAAAAATGCCTTTGTTCCTACAGTCACACTACATGATTTTTCATATGATATATGGAATAGCGGCAAAAATCCTATACTCCCAATAATTGAAATCCAAAATAAGGATAGATTGAAAATAAACAGCGTTGCGATCTTTAAGCACGACAAAATGATTTCAAAGGCAGAAAATGAAGATATGCGATCTCTTGTACTGCTTAGGGGTATTAGTTCAAAAGGATTTATCCCCTTCTTCATAGATAATAAAGATAAACAGTGCAGTGGGAGTGTGATAGTAAAAAACAGCAGAAAAGTGAAGGTGAAATATCAACAGGATAAACTTGTATTTGATGTAAAAGTGTTGATAAAAGGACAAGTTGTAGAGCTATATACTCGACAATCCCTGTTGGAAAATAAGGATCTATTAAAAAATATAGAAAAAGCGGTACAAAAAGAGCTAAATAGAGACTGTATCACTTTTATAGAAAAAATGCAGCACCAATTCAAGGTGGACTGCATAGATATAAGCAAATATGCCCTAGCAAAATGGAGAAGCCAATTGACAAATTTTATCGATGATGAAAGATTTATTCAAAATGCTGTGATCAATGTAGCTGTAGATGTGAAATTGGATAAGACTGATGAAATGCAATAAAAATAACAGGCGCATCAATAGCTTTCTGCGCCTGTTGAATCATAATTTATGACTTCATCATCAATAATATTACCTTCATCTTCACGAAACTGTTCTCTTATCAATTGATCCAGCTTTTCTCTGTCAGGTATCCAATAGCTTACACCGTTTATATACCTGCCTGTGCCTTCTATGTTTCGCACCTTTATTTCATCTACATCTAAGTCGTTGAGAAGCACTGCTAATGCAGCCATATCCTTTATATTTAAATTGGTATCCACATATCCCCGGAGATTACTATAAAGTCTAGGTACAGTAACTATCGGATTCATGGACTTAAGCTTTACCAAAAAAGCCTTGATAAAGTTCTGCTGTCTCTTTGTTCGGTCGATATCTCCGCCTGCTGTCTTTCTAAAACGTACATACTGCAAAGCAAGTTCGCCGTCAAGATGAGTTTGCCCTTCATGCAGATTGTAGCTGCCTTTTGTATAGGTCACATCTACATACATATCAACCCCACCTACAGCGTCCACTATGGCTTTTACAGCATCCATATCTATACCGACATAGTAGTGTATGGGTATCCCTCCTAAAAGATTGCTGATAGCATCCATGGAGTTATCATAGCTATATTTATTCCTTCCCCATCCATATGCAAATGCATGATTTATTTTGTCCATAAATTCTGTATTTACAGTTCCGTCTTTGTTAAGTTTTTTTATCAATGTCCTAGTATCTCGAGGAATAGATATCATGGCAACTTCTTTTGTCTTCATGTTTATTGAAGCCAATACTATGGTATCTGAACGAAATACACCCATCTTGTTTTGTCTGTTTGTGTCTCCATCAAATCCCAACAAAACTATGTTTATCAAGTCTCTAGAGGTCTGGTCACCATCGTCTTGTAAGCCTTCCAACTCTTCTTCCTGATCTTTATTCTGCACGCTCAGCAGCCTGTCCGGATTTAATATAGCATGTACTGTATCGGCAATATAAATACCGGATGTTATGAATATAACCAACAATATCACAAAAACCATTCTACGGCGATTTGTTTTCTTTGATCTTTTCTTACGTCTGCTCACAAAAAACACCTACCCATACTTTTACTTATTGTCTACTATCGCAAACATCAACTCTCCTGATGCAACAACAACATCATCTACACGTGCTTCTGCCTTGCCTTTACCTATAGTACCACGCATTTTTATTATCTCTACTTCCAGTTCCAACGTATCTCCCGGTATTACTTGTTTTCTAAACCTGAATTTATCAATCCCAGTAAATAACGCTATCTTTCCTTTGTTTTGCTCTTGTCCTAACATAGCAACTGCACCTACTTGTGCAAGGGCCTCTACTATGAGCACTCCTGGCATCACGGGAAAACCGGGAAAATGCCCTTGGAAAAATGGCTCATTTATTGTAACGTTTTTTATTCCTTTTGCTCTTTTGCCCCATTCAACCTCTATTACCCTATCCACCAACAAAAAAGGATATCTGTGCGGCAAAATCCCCTGTATATCAGAGATATCCATATTAGTCCTCCTAGTTTTTATAAATCATCTGCCTTTTAAGCCACATAATATAAATGATATATTATTTACTGCATTTGTCAATGAAATATTTTTTAATATTTTATTACAATTGTAAAAAAATAGGGGCGAACCCCTATTTTATCTTCTTAGATCATTGGCAATTTCCATCATATTATCTGCAGTCTGTACAATTCTGGAGTTTAGTTGATATGCCCTTTGAGATACTATCAAATTTACCATCTCTTCTGCAACAGATACATTTGAAGATTCAAGGTAACATTGTTTGAGCTTGGACTGGTCTTGAAACATCATATTACCCGATGCATCAGTCATAGCATAAAGATTATCTCCTATTGCCTGCAATCCTTCCCGATTATCAAAGTCAACCAACGCGATACTTCCGCTATATGTCACGTAACCATCGTTGTTTGAATAAACACTGCCATCCTCTTGTATTATAACATTTTGCGGGTCTCCTATAAATATTCTATTGCCGGCCGAATCTAAAACATAGTCCCCGTTGGATGTGACCAATACATTTCCCCCTGCTTCTGCAGAGACTTGAAAACTCCCATCTCTAGTAAATCTTATATTGCCATCTGCGTCCTGTACCATGAAGAAACCCTTGCCTTCTATTCCTACATCCAAGTTCCTTTCAGTTGCTGTCAAGGCACCCTGTCTAAAATCTTTGGAAGTATAACCTACAGTCACCCCATGGCCCACCATTGGACGGGGAGCATCCTGCTGATAGCTTGGAGCTGTTTTCATATTCTCATATACTAAATCCTTAAAACCTGTATTCACCTTTTTATAGGCATTGGTATTAACGTTGGCTATATTGTTTGAAATTATATCAACCTTATGCTGTTGAGTCCGCATACCAGAGGCAGCAGTCCATAAAGCTCTCATTATTCTCACCTCTATCCCACTATATTAAAATCTAGCTATCTCATTTACCGCCTTGTCCAAAGTCTGATCCTGCATCTTTATCATTCTCTGGCTAGTCTCGTAATTTCTCATAACAGATATCATTTCAACCATCTCATCTACAGGGTTGACATTAGATTTTTCTAAAAATCCTTGACATATGCTTGCTTGTGCAGGTGCAGCTCCACCGTCTTGGGAAAAGTAATTATCACCTTGTTTTACCAGGGATGTTTTATCTTCAAAATCCACAAGTCTCAATCTATCAATGTAGACACCATCACTGAAAATGCTGCCCCTGTCATCTACTGAAATATCGTCATTTTCTATGTAAATCCGACCATTTTCTCCTAGAACGTAGTTCCCCTGCCCGTCCACTAAATAGCCTTGTGAGTTTCTATTAAAGCTACCATTTCTAGTATATACTACTCCCTCCCCTGTTTCTACCTCAAAATAACCGTCACCTTGTATTGCAAAATCTAGATTATTATCGGTCTGATATAGCTGGCCTTGGGAATGAATTGTATATACCTGGTCCACATATGAACCATAGTTTATTGTGCCTATATTTTTGTTTCCTAACGTATCGTCATTGATCCGCTTTGTCAAAACTTCTCTAAAAGAACCTGAAACAGGGATATCCTTCTTATATCCATCGGTATCAACATTTGATATATTATTGGCTATCACATCTACTTTTTTGCTCCCTGTAAGCATCCCGGTAGCTGCAGTATATAGTCCGCGTATCACTCTAAATCCACCTCCATGACTAATTAATACATTCTATTCTTTAAATTGCTGAAGTTGGCTGCACTAGAATAGACATCAATATCCTCAAGGGCTTTGCCTGTCCCTAATGCAACACATGAGATTGCGTCTTCAGCAACCGTAACAGGAACACAACACTTTTCAGATATCAACCTGTCCAATCCATGGAGTAGGCTTCCTCCACCCGTCATCATTATTCCATTGTCGCTTATATCAGATGCCAACTCAGGCGGAGTTTTCTCTAATACAGAATGTACAGTATCAACAATAGCAGAAACTGGCTCTTCCAAAGCTTCCATAAGTTCTTCCGATGTAACTTCTATATTCCTAGGCAGCCCTGTAACCAAGTTTCTTCCTCTCACTTCCATGCTCACGCTTTCCTCTCTTGGGAAAGCGGTACCTGTTTTTATCTTTAGCTCTTCTGCTGTTCTCTCGCCTATCATAACATTATGCTTTTTCCTGAGGTATCTTATTATGGCCTCATCAAATTCGTCCCCGGCCATCTTTATTGAATTGCTCACAACAGATCCACCTAATGAAATGACCGCTATGTCGGTAGTACCTCCTCCCACATCCACTACCATGTTCCCACAGGGTTCTGATATATCCAGTCCAGCGCCTATGGCTGCTGCTATCGGCTCTTCTATAAGATATGTTTTTTTAGCCCCTATTTCATAAGTGGCATCCAACACTGCTCTTTTCTCTACTTCAGTCACCCCGCTAGGAACACATACAACAATCCTAGGTTTTGCAAACAATGTATTACCGCAAACTTTCCTTATGAAGTGTCTTAACATCTTCTCAGTTATATCATAATCAGATATGACTCCATCTCGCAATGGTCTTATAGCTACTATATTACCTGGTGTTCTACCCAGCATCTTCCTCGCTTCTTCACCTACAGCCAATATCGCCCCGGTATTTCTTTCTATAGCAACTACTGAGGGTTCATTGAGCACAATTTCCTTCCCTTTTAGGTATACGAGAACACTTGCCGTTCCTAAGTCTATCCCTATATCTTTTCTAAATCCTATTCCCATAAAGTGCCTTCCTCGCTTTCTTTTGTAATTCATCTATGTAAATAATATTGATTTCAAGTTAAATTATACCAATACTCTTAAGTATATTTCTATATTTCTTCTAAAAATCCTCTTTTTTATTTATTATTTTACATTTTTTCATCTTGTATTTCAACCTTGTTGCTTTCCCTCCCCTTATATGTCTCTCCGCCTTATTTTTCTCTAATACTTTTTTTACCTCTGTGTACATCAAAGGATTTATCTTGGGTAGCCTTTCAGCCACATCCTTATGAACGGTACTTTTACTCACCTTAAATAATTTAGCGGCTTCCCTTACGGTAGAGTTTGTTCTTATAATATGATTCGCTATTTCCAATACCCTCTGTTCTATATAATCCTTCAATTTAACTACCCTCCCCCAAGAAATGCAAATTCGTCTTTTTACATTAATATGCAAAGTCTCGCTAATATAGAAGGGCGGGTAACATTTTAAAAAATAAAAAAGCCCTCTGCTTTTTTAAGCAAAGAGCTTTTGAATGTGCTTTATCTAAATTTTATGTATTCCTTGGGGTCTACATATTCTTCGTTTTTTATCAATTCAAAGTGTAAGTGGGGAGGATCTCCTATTTCAAATGGTGCAGTCTTGCCTACTCCACTGATAGTCTGTCCTTTGTCCACCTTTTGTCCTACATTTACCATTTGATCAGTGGATAAATTTGCATATACCGATTTGAATCCATTTTGATGGTCTATCTCAATCATTATACCCAGTTTAGAATCATTTCTAATATCGCTCACTACGCCGGAAAGAACAGCTCTTACTTCGGCAGTTTCCGCCGCTTCTATATCGATACCATTATGTGAGCACCATTGTTTTAAAGTATTTGAATACACCAGGTTTTCCCTGCCATAGTCCATTATTATTTTCCCGTTTAAAGGCTCTAACATAACTACTGCATTTCCCCCTGCTGCTGATGCAGATTGGGGTGCCTTTTCAGGTTTTGATTGTTTAGGAGCAGGCTTTTTTTGTTCTTCGTCATCCTGTTGGCTATCCAAAGATTTTGGTGAAGTTTCTTTTTGCTCAACTACATCCTTGACCTTTATCTTATCCTCCTCTTTAGACACGGTCTCTTGTTCTTCTTTTTGTTCTTCTTTTTGCTCTTGTTTTTGATCTTTTTTCTGTTGGTCTTTTTGGTATTGTTCTTCTTCGGTTTTTTGTCCCAGCCCAAGCTGTTTTAGATCAAGTATATCCTGTTTATTGTTTCTGGTGGCAAAAACTGCAGTGACAGCTATTATACAAACACATATGAATAATACAACGTAAAACCCTTGTCTATCTAAGAAAGCAAGTATTTTTCTTTTTATATCTGAACCTTTTTTATCTCCCATTTTAGAACACCTCCATTATAGATTTTGCCCACATTGTAGAAAAAAAATACTTGCTTTTGTTATATTTTTCATAAATATATAGTATTTATATATATAGCAGTACCCGTAGGCATATAATACTATACGTGCTCCGCAATCTGTCGCACTATATACAACACA
>JAQVDB010000013.1:0-31490 GCA_028698525.1 Clostridia bacterium | reverse complement strand
GTAAACAGATTAAAAGAATTAGGAAACAGCGGATGCCCTGAACATCCCCAGGCTGACCTTTGCGATGATTATAAAAGCTGTCAAGCATGGATGTCTGAAAAACAATTAGAGGATAGATGGGGCAAAATCAATTTCTATAAATATTGGAAAAAGGTATCCAGTGCGGTAGACCAAACTGCTGGAATCATCATAACCTACAACTCACAACCTATAGATCCGCTTTTTCATTCCACCAGCGGCGGTAAAACAGAGAATTCAGAGGAAGTTTTCTCTACAAAACTGCCCTATCTAAGAAGTGTTATCAGTGAAGGAGAGGAAAAAGCTCCTAAGTTCGTTTCAAAACTCACTATTTCAAGGAATGATTTTGTAAAAAAGTTTAATGCTAAATTTCCCAATTCAGGTATAAACGCCAAAAATGTAGATAATAACTTGAAGATATTGGAAACCAGCGAAGGAGGAAGGGTTAAAAAAATACAGATAGGCAAAATCCAGCTTAAAGGAACTGAATTCAGGTCGCTTTACAACCTGAATTCAACTAATTTCGATATACATTTTAGCGGAAACATTATGATAATAACCACTATAGGCTACGGACACGGGGTAGGCATGAGCCAGTATGGTGCAAACAGTATGGCTCAAAAGGGAAAAACTTATCAAGACATCCTAAAGCATTACTACAATGGAGTGAAAATACAAAACATCAAAGATATATTTTAATATCATCTATTCCACTATCCTATATATCTTTGCCCCAAGTTTTTGCAACTTATTCTCAATGTTTACATACCCTCTGTCGATATGGTATATATCGTTTATCTCAGTGCATCCATCTGCCACCAATCCTGCTATCACCATGGCAGCTCCTGCTCTCAAATCGGTAGCATTTACCTGACTTCCCGTCAGCTTTGGTATGCCCTGCACTACAGCAGTACGGCCTTCTATCTTGATCCTGCTACCCATACGCTTCAGCTCGCTCACATGCATGAACCTGTTTTCAAATATGGTTTCTATAATCACACTTGTTCCTTCAGCTACTGCCATAAGTGCCATCATTTGAGCTTGCATATCTGTGGGAAAACCAGGATAGGGCAATGTCTTTATATCTACAGATTTCAGGGCTCCCCTACGGGATACTTTTATATTGCCGTCCTCTGTCTCTTCTATATCGGTCCCTGTTTCTCTCAACTTGGCTATTATGGGTTTTAAGTGGTCTTCCAGCACATTTTCAATTATTATATCCCCTCCGGTTATAGCAGCAGCCACCATATAGGTTCCTGCTTCTATTCTATCCGGTATTATGCAATGTACTGCTCCATTCAGTTGACGTACCCCTTCAATTTTGATGGTATCAGTACCGGCCCCCCTCACATTTGCACCCATAGAATTCAAAAAATTTGCAAGGTCTACAATTTCAGGCTCTTTGGCCACGTTTTCTATAGTTGTGCTTCCTTCTGCTAAACAGGCAGCCATCATAATATTCTCAGTAGCTCCCACGCTTGGAAAGTCTAGATATATGTCTGCTCCCTGAAGTTTATCTGCCTTTGCCTCTATATATCCATGACCTAAGGTAATATCAGCACCTAAAGCACTGAAGCCCTTAAGATGAAGATCGATAGGTCTTGTTCCTATTGCACAACCTCCCGGCAAAGAAATCTTCGCTCTCCCTAGCCTGGCCAACAGGGGCCCCATTATCAAAAAAGATGCCCTCATTTTTTTTATCAAATCATAAGGTGCCTCATAACTATTTATATTTCTAGTATTTACCTTTATTATTTCGCCTTGATTATCAAGTTCTACTCCAAAATATCTCAATACATCAGATATCACTTCTACATCCCTAAGATGAGGAATATCCTCTATAACACATTCACCGTCCGATAATAGAGAAGCTGCAATTATTGGCAGAACAGAATTTTTTGAACCACTTATCCTCACTCTTCCTCTCAACGGCGGACTTTTTTCAACGATCAGTCTGGACAAGTTTCTTTCCCCCTCGGAGTAAATATTTAGTATTCTACGCATATTAAAGGAGTTGCCAATAATATGTACGTTTTATCTTCAAAAGAGTTGTATCGGCAAGCCATATTGATATTTACTTTGTGATCCCCTAGAACTATAGAGTCTTCTATCAATGGAGTGTATCCTGTGACACTAAAAGCACCGCCACTTTCTACAGCATCCACATTCTCTATTTTTAGGTTGTTAAAAACTTTTCTATATATTTGATCTATTTGCTCGTCATCTGCTTTTGCTTGCAATGCACCAATAATACAAGCAGTAGATTCAGGCTGTATATCAAAAGCCTGATATAAATCTAAAATTTTATTTTCTATATCTATTATATAATTATAGCTATTATTTTGAACCACGTCCACTAACATATATGTTTCAGAATCACTTTCATGTTTAATGGTCTGCAGCGCAAAGACGAGGATTATATCCTCATCTACATTTAAAGTGAACATCACCTGTCGAAAACTGTCCTCATCCGATTTAAAACATTCATATTGATTTGTATTATAGATATGCTTTTTAAAAATTTGTTCAGATAGTTGTTCCATGTACTGCATGTCCATAAAATCATCGGATATTTTTGCCCAACAGTTCAGGTTGGATTCTTTAATATCAGCGCCTGTATAGGTAAATGCCTTTGCTATAGTTTCCATTTGGCTGTTTGGTACACCACTTTCAAAATATTTTTGCTCTTGATTGTAGGTAAATCCTGAAGACTGGACTATGATAATTATTATTGCAATGATAGAGATTATGATATATATCTTTTTCACCTTTTAACCCTCCTCATATGGCAATTTACGCTAAACAATAAATCACTTTTTATTAAGATTATTGCCATTTTAAGAGGGCAGTATACACTTAATTTATGCTAATCTCCATCAAATGTGGGTTATGGTACCATCAGTCACTTGCACGGGAATTTAATTCATCCACTATTTTTTCTACCTCATCTTTTTGTATGAAATTAGACCTTATTGCAAATGTTTTTATTGTCTCACAATCAAATGCATCGCAGTAAAATACATCAGACCTTTTGATGTCTTCATATAAACCTCTGTCAAAATTTTCAAGTATATCGTCTAAATCCTGCTCCTTTTGCAAAACTGTATGCCTACATCCATATATAGGTATAACTTGGTGGATAATATCTATATCCCACATCCTATCCGGTATTGAATAATATATTTTATGGCTGTAAACAGGCTTCTTTGAACCAAATCCAAACAGCTTAGCCAAAGGATTTGTAGCAGCATCGGCATTTTTTATTTTCCTATATTTGAACAGAATGTCTTTTTGCTGCATATTGTATATTATGTCGTCTATAACTTCTTCTCCGGTCACTCCTCTATCTATGCTGAAAAGCCCGTTGTCTATCTCCGATATTATACTCCTTTCCTCCCTTAACCAGGATAAAATATCATAACGGATATCTTTAGGCTGTAAAGGGCTGTTGAAATATTCTATTATATATTCATTCATGTCTTTATGCTTGTTGTATCTTACATTTATCTCCTTTTTCCCCCACATAAACTTCACTTCCTCCTTTTTAGTTTTCTATTACTTTTATTCTATATACACTTATTTTATCCTCCTTTTTTATTCAATATTTTCACACTTCTCATGCTGCTGTCATATATATATATCGAAAAGAAAAACATTGTATATAATACCTGTTATTGAAAGGAGGTATTAGTCTTGGCTGAAAACATACTAGGTGGTTTTGGTTCCGGCAGTGAATTGTTATTTTTCTTCTTGCTATTAGTTCTCGTATTCTGCTGTTGCGGTAGTTTTGGCGGCATCTGCTAATATAGGACATAAAAAAGTTCCTTAGTTTATTTCTAAGGAACTTTTTTATGCATTTTTGTCCTGAATCATATCCTTTACTTTCATAAGTCTGGTAAGGTTGCTTCTTTCATTTTCGTCCAGCTTCATGGTGATGAATCTTATGGTTTCCTCCAATTGAGGTATCATAACGTGTTCAAGGGCGTTAACTCTTCTTCTTGTCTTTTCTATTTCGTCTGCAAGCAGCTGACATGTTTTTTCTACTTCAGCCAGCTTTATCATCTTATCCAATACACCATTCAATGTGGTTATGGCTCCATCCAGCTCTGCAGAAGTATCAGCAAATCCATAGGGATGGATGGATCCGCCTTGTTCATCTTGGGTCCTTTGCTTGTTTTGTATCATTGGAACATCTACACTCATTATATTTTTCACAGATGTTTCTATGTTAGGTAAAGTAGTTGGATACATTATAGCAGCTTCCAGGAGCTCTGATGACATAACCGCTCTTGCCACCAGAAAATCTCCCAAGGCTTGAGTAAGCTCTTTTTCTACTTGTTCTCTCATCTCTTTGTTTTGCTTAACCAGTTCAACAAACTTCTTCATCAGCTCATCCCGTTTATCCTTCAACAACTTGTGGCCCCTGACTGCCACCTTAAGTCTTTTTTTGAGACGGGAGAGCTCCATCCTAGTCGGGTTAACCCTTAATCTTTCAGCCATATTTTATGCATCTCCTTTTTGCGGGAGATACTTTTCTATCAACTCATCCTCTATTCGTTTAAGCTCTGACTTAGGAAGTATGGAAAGGAGTTTCCATCCTAGATCTAATGTCTGTTGTATCGACCTATTTTCATTTTCTCCCTGTGCTACATAGCTTTTCTCAAATTCATCAGCAAATTTAGCGTAAAGTTTATCTATATCGCTCAATGCTGCTTCTCCAAGGATTACCGCAAGTTCTTTTGCCTGTTTGCCTTGTGCATAGGCTGAGAACAGCTGGTTCATCGTATCTGCGTGGTCCTCCCTGGTTTTGCCCTGTCCTATACCTTTATCTTTCAAACGAGAAAGAGATGGCAATACATCTATGGGAGGCATTATGCCTTTCCTGAACAGCTCTCTGCTGAGTATAATCTGACCCTCTGTGATGTATCCGGTAAGGTCAGGTATTGGATGTGTCTTATCATCCTCCGGCATTGTGAGTATAGGTATCTGGGTTATAGAACCCTCTCTGCCCCTTATCCTACCCGCTCGTTCATACATGGAAGCCAAGTCTGTATAAAGGTAACCGGGATATCCTCTTCTTCCCGGGACTTCTCTTCTTGCAGCAGATACCTCACGGAGTGCCTCGCAGTAGTTTGTTATATCTGTCAATATTACGAGAACATGCATTCCTTTTTCAAAGGCCAGATATTCAGCGGCTGTAAGGGCCATCCTGGGCGTTGCTATACGTTCTATAGCAGGATCATCAGCTAAATTCATGAACAATACTGCCCTGTCTATGGCACCTGTCCTTCTAAAATCGCTTATAAAATAATCAGCCTCTTCAAAGGTTATACCTATAGCTGCGAATACAACAGCAAACTTACTGTCAGTACCCAGCACCTTGGCTTGCCTTGCTATCTGAGCAGCCAGCTGTGCATGAGGCAAGCCGGAACCTGAAAATACAGGTAGCTTTTGCCCTCTTACCAAGGTGTTCAGCCCGTCTATGGCAGAAATACCCGTTTGAATAAATTCTGAAGGATAATCCCTTGCAGCAGGGTTGATGGGATTTCCCTCTATAGCCAATCTTTTTTCAGGTATTATTCTAGGTCCACCATCCTTGGGGTTTCCCAAACCGTCAAATACACGGCCCATCATATCCATGGAAACGGCAAGTTCTATGCCTTTGCCCAAAAATCTGACTTTGGTATTCTCTATCTCCAAACCTTGGGAGCCTTCAAACAGCTGAACCAATGCCTTGTCCCTATCAACTTCCAATACACGGCCTCTTCTTATATTTCCATCCGCCTGCTCTATTTCAACCAATTCATCAAACTTAACTCCTTCTACCTGCTCAACCAACATCAAAGGACCTACAACTTCTGATACTGTTCTATATTCCTTAAGCATACTCCATCTCCCCCTTCGATACGAGAGATGATACTTGATCTCTCATTTGGGCTTCAATATCGTCAAATGTATCCAGCTGATCTTCTCTTGTATATTTACATCTCCCTATTTTTTCTCTTATAGGTAGATTGATAACTTCATCTAAAGTCGCACCGTCTTCCATTGCCTTTTGGGCTTCATTATAAAAATCGATTATTAGTTTCAGCATCCTATACTGCTTATTAAAGGATGTATAGGTATCCACATCGTGAAATGCGTTTTGATGCAAATAATCCTCTCTCACTGATCTGGCTATTTCCAATGTAAGCCTATCCTTATTGGACAAGGCATCTACACCTACCAGCCTTACTATCTCTTCTAGTTCAGACTCCTCCTGAAGTATACGCATTGCAGTGGACCTCATCTCTATCCAATCCTCGCTTATATTGGCACTTAACCATTCATTCAACCTGTCAACGTACAGGGAATAACTGATAAGCCAATTTATAGCCGGAAAATGTCTTCTGTAAGCAAGATCAGAATCCAGTCCCCAGAATACCTTTACTATTCGAAGGGTAGACTGGGTTACAGGTTCTGAAAGGTCTCCACCTGGAGGTGATACAGCACCTACAGCTGTAAGGGCTCCTTCCCTTCCCTCGCTACCTGAACATACTACTCTGCCTGCTCTTTCGTAAAATTCCGCCACTCTAGTCCCTAAGTATGCAGGATAACCTTCTTCTCCCGGCATCTCTTCCAAACGACCGGACATCTCACGCAGGGCTTCTGCCCATCTGGATGTTGAATCTGCCATCAAGGCTACACTATACCCCATATCCCTAAAATATTCTGCTATTGTAATACCTGTATATATGGAAGCTTCCCGTGCAGCAACAGGCATATCCGATGTATTAGCTATCAATACCGTCCTCTTCATAAGAGGTTCTCCTGATCTAGGGTCTTTTAACTCGGGAAACTCCATTAAAACATCTGTCATCTCGTTACCACGTTCACCACAGCCTATATATACCACTATATCCGCATCTGCCCATTTTGCCAGCTGATGCTGTACCACCGTTTTACCGCTGCCAAAAGGCCCTGGAATACATGCAGTGCCACCCTTAGCAACCGGAAAGAACGTATCTATTACTCTTTGCCCTGTTATCAGCGGTATTGTAGGGGGAAGCTTTTGCTTGTATGGTCTCCCTATACGCACCGGCCATTTCTGCAACATCTTTAATTCTTTAACACCGTCCTGGGTATCCAGCCTGGCCACCACATCCTCTACGGTGAACTCTCCCTCAAATATCTCCTTTATTGTACCTTCAATGTTAGGAGGAACCATTATCCTGTGCTCAACTATAGGGGTCTCCTGTACTGTACCTATGATATCTCCCGCTACAACTTTATCCCCTACCTTCGCAATCGGTTTGAACGCCCATTTCTTATCCCTGTCAATTGCACCGGCTTCCACGCCTCTGGTGATATAGTCTCCTACCTTATCTTTTATTATATCCAGGGGACGTTGTATACCATCATATATGGCTTCAATTATCCCAGGCCCCAGCTCAACACTCATGGGTTCGCCAGTGGAAACAACCGGCTCTCCCGGCCCCAACCCGGAAGTATTCTCATAAACCTGTATAGAGGCCTTATCGCCTCTCATCTCTATTATCTCTCCAATAAGATTTTTATCGCTAACTCGAACCACATCATACATTTTTGCATACCCCATACCCTCTGCAATAACCAGCGGTCCGGAAACTTTTATTATTCTGCCTTGTTTCAAGTCTATCTACCCTCTTTCCCGAATAAGATATCTGCACCTACTGCCTTTTCAACACTCTCTTTAATTCCCTGGATACCCAATCCAAGGGTTCCACGGTTGTTGGGTATCAAGATCACTGCCGGGAACACGCTATTTTTGTATTTATCTATGGTATCTTGAATATTTTGTGCTATCTGCTCTGTAATAAATACCACCGCATACGATTGTTGCGCTAAATCGTCTAATATATCTGCCGCCTCTTCAGGTTTTATCACTGGAAATATAGAAAGCCCCAGTGCCTTAAATCCCAATATAGAATCCTTATCTCCTATTACTCCGATTTTACGCATAAGTATCACGTAACCTTTCCCTTATGACATCTTCAGGTAGCTCATTGATTTTGCCCACCATTATTATCCGAATATTTTTTATCTCGTTTTCCCTAGCCAATATGTATCCTACTAGAGGCTCTATTCCAAATGCTGTCCCTTTTCTTCGTTTAACATAATCAATCAAGTAATCATCTACGTATTTTTCAAGATCTGTCAGAGTCGATTTTTTTACCAGTTGTTCCACCCCGTCTGATACTACTTTGCCATAATCGCTGGTAGCTAATTTGTCAGCAAATGCCTGTTCAGGTTGTTCCAGCATCTTTAAAAATACATCCATAGTCATTCCGCCTCCGGGGAGAAAAGCCTGTTCAAACAAGTCTTTTCCATATCCTCCCCTTTTCACCCTGAAAAATGTCCTTATATTGCTCAAGTCAGCCTGAAGCCTAAAATAATCCTTCAAAAATCCTTCCGACATTTTGGCGGCTGATGCATCAACATACGTTTCATACAACGCCCTATCCAATAAGATATCTATCATCTGCGGTTTTGGCTGCACACTGAATATATCCTCGATTTTTTCCACTGCTGCCTTTAACCTTTTAGGTAAATCCCTATAATCCTTCTCTTTTACCATCTGCTTCAACTTATCCAACGATATACTGCCAATATCTATCAGAACATTTTCAGCATCTGCATCTATATACTTAGATTTTAACAATGCTTTAAGGTTGTGCACATCATATTTCAGGGAAAACAGCCTAGTTAGCTGGGGTTCAGGGGATATATCATCGATCAGCTGGTACACATCCTTAAGCTGCTGGCTTAGCAATATCTCATAGTCATGTGCATCATGTGCTTCAGCTGATAATGTTGCATAATCGGTCTCCATGAGCACCTTAAATGCCTCTTGAGCATCTTTAGCCTCTATCATCCTATTTATCCTAGCCCTGTCCAGCAGTCTGCCTTCCAGAACCCTAATTCTCGCTACGGAATAAGCATATTTTGTATCGCCCATGATATGTAGTCACATCCTATTTAAATAATATTTGTGCAATCTCGGGTTCTATTTTCTCTTTTTCCATCCTGATCATAGCCTCAAAGGAACTGTTTATTTCTATTCCCCCGGATTTTAGTATAAATCCGCCCCTGATATCCCTTTTTTCTTCTGATAGTTTCAATTTGCCTTTCTTTCCTGTCTTTACAAGTTCCGCATTTACTCTGTCGATAAACTCATTATCCAGTCTATCTACATCAGATGATGATATTATCACTTCCTCCTCACCTGTCTGAACATTATCTAAAAACATGCCCAACAATATATCCTGATAACGGGACTTTTCCAAAGACTGGATCTTGTTTAACACTTCATCAAATGACTTCTGAATCATATCCTGTTTTGCCGATAATATATCTTTTTTCATCTCAAGTTGAGCAACTGACATAATTCTCTCTTTTCTTTGCTCAGCATCTTCTTTGGCCTTGTTCAAAATATCATTTTTCTTTTTATCAGCTTGTTGTTGTGCCTTTTCCATCATCTCATCGGCCTTTTTTTTAGCTTTTCCAGTGATCTGGTCTGCTTTTTCCCGGGCTTCATCTATTATCTTTTCTTTTATTTTCTCAGGTCCACCCAATTCAATACACTCCTTTAATCATTTAAATAGTGATTCCGTTTATCATAAGGAAAGAAGCAAGTAATGCAAGAACTGCATATGTTTCAACCAGAACTGCAAAAGTGATGGATTTACCAAGTTCTTCGCTTCTCTTTGCTATTACTCCTATACCCGCTGCTGCTGTTTTGCCCTGGTAAATAGCTGAAATCAATCCTACTATTGCTATTGGAAGTGCACCCATCAATATAAGTAATCCCTTCTCTACCGGCACTGATACTATGTTTCCACTCAAAACATCCAGTTTAGTCATAATGATGAATCCTATCAAAAGACCGTAAATACCTTGTGTCCCCGGTAATGCCTGTAACAGCAAAGTCTGACCAAACTTGTCAGGGTCTTCTGTGATAACCCCTGCAGCGCTCTGTCCTGCGATACCTACTCCAATAGCTGAACCTACTCCTGCTAAACCTACTGCTAATGCAGCTCCTAAAAGTGCGTATACCTGACCTAATTCTAACATGATTAAACTGCCTCCTTCTCCTCTATTTCTATATATTTTGTATTTACCCTGAATGGAGTAAAGGCTTTGCCTCCTCCTTCAAAGAACTTACCAAAAAACTCTATATACTGAAGTCTGCTAGCATGTACAAAAGACCCTAGCACATTTATCAATATATTGAATATATGCCCTGCTACCAGTATTATCACCATCAGAATATATCCAAAAGGGTTGGTACCTAACAAGGAAGCCATATTATTTATAACCATGGCTATAACACCTGTAGCTAACCCTAAAGCGAACAACCTTGAATAAGACAAAACATCGCTCAAATATCCTGTTATATTGTATAGGCTTCCTAATCCAGACATCAGTTTTTTAAATATACCCTTCTGCTGTCTGCCCTGGGTTAATATAAGCCCTACTGCTCCAATTATAGACATGATTTTGCCAACGCTAGGTACAAAAGCTAATAGTATCAGCCCTATTATCAATACATACCACAATCCTTGATCAAAGACTGCGTCCAGTACTTTCCCATCTCTTATGTTCATATATGCCTGTAGAGCCATCCCTGAAAATATCTGGATAATCCCCAATGCGAAACACACCGCCAGCATCTTTATGGATTCATCCATAGGGGTGAACCACAAAGGTTTGAGCTGTACACCAAACCATCCCCCAAACATAGCTCCCCATATCAAGGTAGATACTCCACCTAATCCTATCACCAACAAGAGTTTTCTCGCCATGCCGGTTATCCTGAATTTCTTAATTAAGAAGTATGTAGCCAAGGCTAGAATAATCCCATAACCTGCATCACTCAACATCATACCGAAAAAAACGAAGTAAAAGGGTGCCATGAACGGATTAGGGTCTATATTGTCTGAAGCAGGCACACTATACAATTCAGTTATCGCCTCAAAGGGTTCAACCAGTTTAGGATTGTTCAATGCCACAGGAAAATGTTCCCCTTCTGCCGGATCATTAAACTCTATCACAAATGCATCTGTGATCTTTGAGATTACACCTTTTATATGATCGGTATGTTTTTCAGGAACCCAACCCTCTAATATAAAGGTTTTTTGAGTCTTTGCAAAGTTTTTAACAATATCTTTTTTCTGCCTTTCTACGTTTAAATAATCATATAATGTCTTTAAATATAACAACTCTCCTGCCAAAGACCCAGCCTGTTCATGTATCTTTCTTTGCTCCTGCTCTATATCATCAAATCTTCTATCCGCTTTATCCATGTATTCTGCAGGTGTATCTTCTATATCAGGAAAACTCACAGTGTTCCAGCCATGTTGTTTCAAATTATCGGTAACTTGTTCAGAAACTGATTTATGATAAATTACAAAAGCATATATTTCATCTTTCCCGCTATCTAATATCTCGATATGTGCAAGCCCTTCTCCGGACTTTTCCACTGAATCCACAAACTCATCCATATCCACCTTTGCTACCATACCTATGGACATGGACACCGTCTCAGTTTCTTGTATTTGATTCAAGGGTACATCCAAATTGATCCACGGTTCTAGCTGCTGCTTTGTATTTTTTAATCGGTTTTTTTCGTTCTTAAATTCAGTCAATAGTCCATCAAGCATGCTGCACTGCTTATATATATCTTCAAATCTATCAATATCGTTGATAAACTCCCTATATTTCTCGGTGGTCAACTCTTCTTTACCAGCAAATAAGCCTTTTTTAGCATTATCATAAGCAGAAATAAAATCTATAGAGTATTTTATCTTATCTATTCTTTCATCCAGCACCTTTACAGCTTCAGAATCCATATCTTTTTCTACGGAATCCCCCATCTGCTGGTCTTTTATTTTATTTTCCAGACTTATTATCTCTACATTGCCCATCTGCTGAAGTCTTTTTACTATTTCTTGCTTGTCATTTTGATGACCTACCAGAAACATTTTTTTCATTTCAACCATTGCCATGAGCTTTCACTACCCTTCCCATAATAAAGGAAACCGCCTCATCCATATTCTTAGATGCCATATCTCTTATTTCCATACATCGCTGCTTGTTCTGTTGTCTCAGTGGCATAAGTTGCTCATCTGCCTGTTGTTCAGCATTTTTAATTAAATCCTCTGCTTGTTTTTTCGCATCTTCAACAGCACAGGAAATAACTTTATAATATTCTTTTTCGGCCTGATTAACCATATCTCTAGCTTGGATATGTGCCTTTTTTATAATTTCGTGAGCCTCTTGTTCTGCAGACTCTATAGTGTTTATAACTTCTAATGCCAAATACATCACCACCTTTTATGCTGTATAGTTTGTTAAAATATTATCAATTTTACTCTATAACAATATATTAATAGAGTCAATGTACTATATCAGTTATATTTCCATTCCTCGTGCAAAATTCTGATAATGTAATCAACTTCCTTTATTCATTCTCAAAAAAACTTTACCAAACTACAAAAGATTAGACTTATCTGTCAATTAGGTTTTGCTTAATCCCTCATTCTATACTAATATCTCAATTTATTCAATAACCCAATTTCCCTGATAATGAATCATCATTTACTACCCAATCATTGACTTGGATTGTTCTGAAGAGATCTTTGGTATCTCTTATCACTACTTTTTCAATGCCAGCGTTTATTATAAATCTTTTGCACATAGAGCAAGGGCTAGCATTTTCAACGTAGAAGCCGGTCTTCATATCTCTGCCTACTAAATAAAGGGTAGAACCTATCATGTCTCTCCTGCTGGAACTTATTATGGCATTTTGTTCTGCATGGACAGATCTGCATAGCTCGTATCTTTCTCCTCTGGGGACAGCCATCTCCTCCCTCATGCAATACCCTAGATCTATGCAATTAGCCCTGCCTCGTGGAGCACCTGTATAACCTGATGAAATTATCTCATCATTTTTTACTATTATAGCTCCATAGTTCCTCCTCAAGCATGTGCCCCGTTCCAATACTGTTTCTGCAATGTCAAGGTAATAGTTTTGCTTGTCCCTTCTTTGCACCTTGCAGCACCACCTTGATTTTTTGTTTTATCCACTTTATTTATATAAATTCGTATATAATACCTGATTATACCACATAAATTGCTGGTGATGAATAATTGAACTTTAAATATTGCAAAATAAATATAAATAAAGAAACCATCATTTGGTTGATGGTTTCTTTATATTACAGGCTGAACAATCACCGCTACAGCCTGTGCATTCCCCTTTTATTTGCTTTTTTATGTTACGTACTATGGCATAAATGCTGTAACCTATGATGCTGGTGGCTATCACTATTGTTATTATAGCTCCACTATTCATTTTTCCACCTCCGGATATTTATAAAGGTTATTATATATTCCCTAAACAAGCAAGACACAAGGGGACAGTCCCTCTGTGCCGTACATATACTCCCTTTAGAAAGTTTTGGTTAATACTCCAGACAGGGAATTGTATGCAAGGTTAGTAAATTGCTCATAAATGATCTTGCATACAATTCCCGTGGGTAGTTACTATTATACCCACAGTTTCAGCAGTACCAAGTGCATAGCTCCACAATCTAGCGCACTATATTATATACGAAATAATGTTCATACTTTGAATATAAAACCTAAAATTCAGCAGCTGTATTCATAACATTTCTTTCTTTTATAGATATACGGCTAAATATAATGGTAAGCAATACAATTATTGCAACCAAAATCATATATCCACCTACTATCCCAAATACCGTTCCAGTCCAGTATATTATAAATGCAAATATCCATGCAATTGCAAATTGATACAACACTGAAAATCCCGTCCATCTCCATGAGTTGGTCTCCCTTTTTATAACGCCTATAACTGCTATACAAGGTGTATACAACAGTGAAAACACCATGAATGCATATGCCGTCACTCCGGTAAAAGTAGTGCTTAATACGGGCAAAAATCCTGATACATTGCCTTCTATAGCTGCCTCTGCCACCTGTTCAGATAAGCCGAATATTATGGCCATATTTGATACAACGGCTTCTTTAGCCAGTAGACCTGAAAAAAGCGATAATGCCGACTGCCAATTACCAAAACCTAAAGGCTTAAAAATCGGTGCAATCATTCTACCCAAACTTGCCCCTATGCTTTGATTCAGCTCTGCAACACCGGAAAAGTTAAATCCTAGTATTAACCACATTATTATAGATGCTGAGAATATAACCGTTCCTGCTCTTGTGATATATGCTTTTACTCTTTCCCAAACGCTAATCCCTATGCCCCTCATAGTAGGTATCCTGTATGGAGGCAATTCCATAACAAAGGGAGTCCCATCCCCTTTAAAGATAGTCTTTCTAAATATAAGTCCCATCAAAACCGCCACCAGTATTCCTAGAAAATAAAGTGAAAATACTACAGCACTTTCATTTCCCGGAAAAAATGCTCCTGCAAACAATATATATATGGGAAGTCTTGCACTGCAGGACATAAAGGGGGTTATCATCATCGTTGTAAGTCTATCACTTTCCTCTTCCATGGTCCTGGTAGCCATGATGGCAGGAACGGTACATCCAAAGCCCATCAACATTGGAATAAATGCCTTCCCGTTTAGACCTATATTTCTCATTGCCCTATCCATAATAAAAGCTACCCTTGCCATGTATCCACTGTCTTCCAATAGAGCTATGGCTATGAATAAAAATATTATATTGGGCAGAAAAGTCAACACCGCTCCCACACCAGCTATTATGCCATCCACCACTAAAGATTGAAGCCACTGGGCTGCCCCTATTGAAGCTAAAGCATCACCCACTACTGGGCCTACAGTTTCACCGAAGAATCCTTCAATCAAGTCAAGGAATATATTCCCGATATTGAATGTAAAATAAAATACCAGGTACATCATGCCTGCAAAAATAGGAAGGCCTAACCATTTATTAGTTATCACCCTGTCTATTTTGTCCGATGTGCTCTCTTGTTCATGTTTTGTCTTTTTTATCGACCTAGATACCACTTCATGGATGAACTGATATCTCCTATCTGCTATCATTGATTCTATATCTAAATCAATATCTTCATCCTGCACATCCGCTTGGATGTTTAACAATTTAGTTATAATATCGTCCTGTTCCAGCACTTTAATTGCCAACCATCTTTTATTATATTCTTTTGCTGCCTGATTATTCTGCAACTCCTTTGTAATTTGAACAATCTTTTTCTCAATATCTTCCCCATAATCTATCTTTACAGGACTTACTTTGACATCCCCTTTTGCAACTTTGACAGCTGCATCCAATACATCCTCCGCTCCCTTTTTGCTACTTGCCACTATGGGTATAACGGGAACGCCCAATTGATGGGAAAGTCCTGCCACATCTATTATTGTCCCTTTCTTTTGCACTATATCCATCATATTCAAAGCCACCACTACAGGGGTTCCTAGCTCGATCAGCTGTAGGGTTAAATATAGATTCCTTTCTATATTACTGGCATCAACAATATTTATCACAACATCCAAAGTCTGATCAACTATATAATCTCTAGCTATCACTTCTTCAAGGGAATAAGGGGATAAACTATAAGTACCCGGCAAATCGGTTATTATTAATTCTTGCTCCCCTGATACAATTCTTCCTTCTTTTTTCTCTACTGTAACCCCCGGCCAATTCCCCACGTATTGTCTAGCTCCTGTCAAAGCATTGAATAACGTGGTTTTTCCACTGTTAGGATTGCCTGCTAAGGCTATGTGTATTTTAGATTGCATCTTAAACCTCCTCGTTTGATATTGATACTCATTCTCATCGCTATTGCATAATTATCCTTTCCGCATCCTCTTTTCTCAAAGTAAGCTCATATCCTTTTACAGTTATTTCTATAGGATCTCCTAGTGGTGCCCTCTTCCTGACATATACCTGTGTTCCTTTAGTAACACCCATATCCATCAACCTTCTTTTTAATGGCCCTTTTCCTTTTATCGAAATAACTTTAGAAGACTCCCCCGGATTTAAATCGCTTAATTTTCTTTGCATAATCATCCTCCTAGTATTTTAATTTACCGGAACCACCAAAATCTTGTGTGCCATACCACGTCCTAATACCAACCTGGAATCCTTGACACAGACTATGAGAGCTCCTCTCTCTTGGCTGGAAATAATCTTTATTTTTACTCCGGGAACCAGTCCCATATCTTCCAACCTCTTTTTTAGCCTGTATCCCCAGCCGATATTATCTATCACACCTTGCTCCCCCGGACCCAGCATGGATAAAGGCATAGCGGTTTTATTATTCGGTTTAGCATCATCTATCATGCTAAAACTCCTCCTTTGTCATCAAAATAAAAGAATTTCAAATTTTAATCCAAAGACATAAATATTAGCCTATACAAAAAAGTGAACGATAATGAAATTCATTCTCATTATAATATTATATTTATTCCTCATCCTTGTCAATAGAAGCTCTATATTTTCTTTAATTATTGGTATAAGTTTTTCTGCAGCTTTTACAGTATCCATATATCTTTATTGGCTTTTGCACTATTTGGAAGTCTTTTTCACGGAGGATTTCTTCTTTTAAGTCTGATATGAACCGATGGTCTATCTCTTCCACCTTGCCGCACTGAAGACAGATTAAATGATGATGCTTTTGACGCTTAGACAGGACGAGTTCAAATCTTGCAGGAAGGTCTTCTAATTCCAGTCTTGATACTATCCCTATCTTTTCGAAAAGCTCCATGGTTCTATATACGGTGGCAAGGCTTGCTTTTTCTCCTTTCTTTGAAGCAAGAAGCCTATATATGTTTTCTGTATCAAGATGGTTTTCTTTAAAAGAGTACAGTATTTCAAGGATGGCTCTTCTTTGAGGGGTGATTCTTATATCTTTTTCATTTAATATATCATATACCTCATCAAGCAATCAGTATACCTCCTCTTATTTTTATACAAACCCCTGTTAACCTAGACTTTGTATAGGGTACATATAATGCCCGGAGGTGCGACTAATGTAGCGCATTATACATTCGGTATTTATATAATATAATGCGCTAGATTGCGGAGCACGGAGGGTATTATATGTACCCTATGCTTGATATAACAGCTATAACAGCAGCTATTAGACAAATATTTATAAGCAATTCGCTAACCTTGCATACAATTCCCTGCCTGGAGTATTAACCAAAACCTTCTAAAGGGTTCATATGATACCTGTAGCTGCGACTTAATGTGCCACACTATACATTCAGTATTTTATATAATATAGTGCGGCAGATTGCGGAGCACGAAAGGTATCATATAAACCCGGTACTGCTGAAACCACAGTTATCACAGCATATACCCACGGAACATATATATAGAAAAACGTTCATCAAGTCTTTTTAGCCAAATATTTATGAGCAATTTGCTAACTTTCTATATATGTTCCTGTTGGATATTTAAACAAAACTTTGTAAAGGGAGTATATAATACCCGGAGATGCGACTAATGTAGCGCATTATACATTCAGTATTTATATAATATAATGCGCTAGATTGCGGAGCACGGAGGGTATTATATGCTCCCGAGATTGCTAAATCTTTGTTATATATTCTACCAACCTGCCCCACATATTGATTATCTCATCGGTTATTTTTTCATTTCCCGCTTCAACAGGGGTTTTAAATTCTCTCAATGCCTCTACTATAGATGGGTCAAAGGGGATTTTACCTATGACGGGACAACCGTTTTTGTCGCAGTAATCTTCAATCTGTGATGTAACGTCCTTGTTTAAATCATGTTTATTTATACATACAAAGGCGGGAATTTTAAAGTGTTGTGCAACCTTTAAAATTCTTTCCAAATCACTCAACCCAGTTTTCGTAGGTTCGGTCACTACCACTACAGCATCGGTACCTGTTATCGATGCTATTACTACACATCCTATACCTGGAGAACCATCTATCAACAACCATTTTTCATCTTTTTTATAGGCGGCTATATTTTTTCTCACCTCTGTCACCAGCCTACCTGATCCCTCTGCACCTATATCCAGCAAAGCATGTGAAAATATGCCTCTTTCTGTTTGAGAAACAAACGTTTCCCCTGTCTTAACTTTTTCAAGGTGTATAGCCTGAACCGGACAAACTACCTCACATGCTCCACATCCCTCACATTTCAACTCCATCACCTGATAGTCAGGACTTATAGCATCGAATCTGCAAGCCTTTCTACACAAACCGCATTCCATACATATGGAATTATTTATTACAGCCTGCTTTGCTCCATAATAATCATTTTTCTCCAATAGATTTCCCTGTAATAGTATGTGAAGGTTAGCTGCTTCCACGTCACAATCGGCAAGCATTTTATCCTTAACTAAAATGCTCAGGGATGAAACCAAAGTGCTCTTGCCAGTTCCACCTTTTCCACTAATAAATGCTATCTGTTTCACCGCTTACACCCTCCTTCACACTATCAAATAATTCCTTAAATTTTTTCGCCCATCGTTTATCACTCTCAACGGGAAGTATGCCCTTGGAATACATCTGGGCTGTTTCTTTAGAAAATGGTATTTCCATCAGTATTTTTATATCTTTTTGTTTGCAAAATGAATGTATGCTTTCATCCTTCTGATCAGCCTTGTTTATGACTACGCCATAGGGAATCCCCATCTTTTCCACAAGTTGCACGGCAATTTTTAAATCATGCAATCCAAATGGCGTAGGCTCTGTAACAAGAATACAATAATCGCACCCCTCTATAGAATTTACAACAACACAGGATGCACCGGGAGAGCAATCGATTATTGTAGGCACATCAGAGTTAAGTCTGTTTTTTATATCTGTTATTATAGGAATAGATATAGGTTCCCCTATATTCAATTTGCCCTGAATAAACTTTTCTTGTTCATCGGTTTCAATAATACCTATCGTTCTTTTTTTCTCCTCAATAGCACTGTTTGGACAAGCAAGCACACACGCTCCACAGTGATGACATATTTCAGGAAATATCAATACTTTACCTTTTACCACGGCGATTGCATTAAACTGACAGGTTTCAGCACATTTACCACAGCCATCACAGTTTTGCTCATTCACCTGAGGCACTAAAACCTCAACATCATATCGCCTTTTTAAATCAGGCTTTATAAACACTGCGCCGTTTGGCTCTTCCACATCACAATCAACATATTGACAATTTTCTATAACAGAAGCTAAACTGGCAGCAACAGTTGTCTTGCCCGTTCCTCCTTTTCCACTTAAAACAGCAATTTTCATCTCTCAACCTCCCATCTATATTATTGGCTTATGCCCATAACTTATTCTATATTTATTCCTCCGATATGTCAAATTGTTTGCTGAAATTTTTTGCATAAAAAAACAGCTCGCATGGCGAACTGCTTTTATCAACTATTTAGTTCCGAACAATCTGTCACCGGCGTCACCTAATCCCGGTATTATATATGCATGTTCATTTAGTTTTTCATCTACCGCCGCAACAAAGATGTCCACATCATCATGTTCCTTCTGTACTCTCTCAATACCTTCAGGAGCTGCGATTAGACATACTAACTTTATATTTTTCGCTCCTTTTTTCTTTAAAAAACTGATACCGGCTGTGGCAGAACCACCGGTAGCAAGCATAGGATCAACTATGATGAGTTCTCTATCCTGTATATCTTCAGGTAGTTTACAATAATATTCTACAGGCTCTAATGTTTCAGGGTCTCTATATAGCCCTATATGTCCCACTTTAGCAGCAGGTATCAGTTTCAACATCCCGCCTACCATACCCAGCCCTGCTCTCAATATAGGTACTATGCCCAGCTTTTTACCTGATATAACTTTTGATTTTGCTACAGCAACAGGAGTTTCCACTTCCACTACCTCTAAAGTTAAATCTCTTGTGACCTCATATGCCATGAGCATGGAAACCTCTTCCACCAGCTCTCTGAAATCTTTTGCCCCAGTATCTTTGTCCCTGATAAGCGTGATCTTGTGCTGAACCAATGGATGATCTATTATAGTAAGTTTTGACAATTCTATAACCTCCTAAAATCTTACTTTTCAAGGGCGGATATTTTATCCACTCTCCTCTTATGTCTTCCCCCTTCAAATTCTGTGGTAAGCCAAATTTCCACTATTTGCCTTGCCAATCCGGGACCTGTTACTCGTTCTCCCATAGTCAATACATTCGCATTATTGTGCTGCCTGGAAGCCTGTGCAGAAAAACAGTCTCCGCAAAGTGCAGCCCTTACACCTTTTATTTTATTCGCTACCATGGATACGCCAATTCCTGTACCACAGATAATGATGCCTTTTTCGCATTCTCCCCCGGCAACAGATCTTGCCACTTGTGCAGCTACGTCAGGATAATCCATGGATTCTTCGGAAAATGTGCCGTAATCCTTAAAATCGTAACCTTTTTCTTCTAGGAATTCCTTTATGTCTTCCTTCAGTTTAAAACCTGCATGATCGCTCCCAATGGCTATCATAAAAAATCACCCTTTCCTTTTTAAAGTCTCCCTATATATATTATCAGAAAATCAAAGCATCCGTAAATAAAGTTTAGTTGTTTTTTATTTTCTCCAATATTTTCTCTATACTACCCTTTATTTCAACGGCACATTTTCTGTAAGTATGTAAAGGCTGCCCAAAAGGATCGGCTATATCTACATCTTCCAATCTCTTGTAGAGTAAATCCACACATTCCAGCTCTTCAACAGTATATTCATTGAATTCATCTTTCAGATCTTTTATCTGATTGTCTATGTCCTTGATCTTATTTTGAAGTTCTTTCTTTTGGTCTCTCAACTGAGCCAATCTCTGCTCAAATTCTTTGGCGATCTTTTTGTTTTTTTGTTGTATATCAAAATATGCCTGATCTAATTCTTTATTTAACTTTCTCATGTCCAAAGATCCATTTGCATATTCTTTTAAAGTGAATACCTTACCCTCAGCTTCCGGATATACCCTCAGCACATTATCTTTATGTGCCATAGTCATTGTAAATATCAAATCTGCCCTGTCCACCAGCCTCTTTGTCAGTTTTGTTGACCTATGTTCCGATATATCGATTCCCATCTCTTTCATCACACATATGGCCTGTGGTGAAGCCTTTTCCCCTGGAACAGCAGATATTCCGGCTGATACCACTTGTATGCCTTGGGTATCTTTCCCGGCCTGAACAAACATATCTCTAAATAAAGCCTCTGCCATACTGCTTCTGCAAGTATTGCCGGTACACACAAACAAAATGGTTTTCAACTTAATTCCTCCCACAATCATATTTTTATTATATTAAATGCCGCAGCCCTTCCCATTCTGTTCATTATTGCAAGTCCAATTTCATCGGTGCTCACAGCCTCTGCTAATATAATATCCATTCCTAGATCGTCGAATTTTCTAAACACATCAAATAGATTGGCTGCTATAGTCTCCGGTTTATCTCTATCCCCTGACGCTATTACAGTACCATATTTATATCTATTTTTAGTCTGCTCGGTTGCCATTATTCCAACCTTTATTTCCTGTGTTTGATATTTAAATGCTTCGTGATTTATATAGGGTATTAATTTTTCCAGCTCTCCGCTTATTATTATAACCTTCGCTCGGGGAGAATAATGCTTGTATTTCATACCTGGAGATTTGACAGGCTTGTCCTGATCCAACCTGGATAAAACTGATTGATTTATTTTGACCTGTCCTAACACTCTTTTCAGCTGTTCCGGGGTAATACCTCCCGGCCTCAATATTTCAGGAACATCCCCTGTCATATCCAACACAGTGGATTCCAATCCTACATCACATTTACCTCCGTCAATGATCAAAGGTATCTTACCCCGCATATCCTCCAGCACGTGCTGTGCAGTAGTGGGACTAGGGCGTCCGGAAATATTTGCGCTAGGCGCGGCGATAGGTAAGCGACAGGTCTTTATTATTTCATGGGCAACTGGATGAGAAGGCATCCTTATTGCCACACTGTCCAGCCCTCCCGTCACTGAATCAGGAATCAATTTGGATTTCTTCAAAACAAAAGTAAGAGGTCCCGGCCAAAATACTCGTACTATCCTTTCAGTATGTTGGGGCACCTCTCTAGCCAGTTTATATATATCTTTTTTATCTGATATGTGCACTATTAAAGGGTTGTCTGACGGTCTGCCTTTAGCTTGAAATATCCTTTGAACAGCTTGTTCATCCAGTGCATTGGCACCAAGGCCATATACCGTCTCTGTAGGAAAGGCAACCACTTCACCCTGGCCTATCAACAAGGCAGCTTTAGATATGTGCTCCGGTTCAGGCCTGTCAGGGTCCACCTTTATCATCTGTGTATCGTATTTCATGTACATCCTCCCATTTACTAAGTATAACACTTTATATAACTACTGATATTATCATTCCTATTACTACACCTATTATTATACCAAAACCGGAGGCACGCCCGCTATATAGGCTTTGAGATTCCGGTATCAATTCACTACAGGTTATATACAGCATTGCCCCGGCAGCAAAACCCAGACAAATTGATATGAAAATATTGGATATACCTCCCAGCAGTACACCTATAAAAGCTCCTATACCCATAGGTATTCCCGCTACTATAGTGCTGAACAAAATCTTTGCTCTTGACATACCACCTATTCTCATAGGTGTTGCCATAGCCAGTCCTTCCGGGATATTGTGTAAAGCTATCACAAGGCTTAGGCTAAAACCCAACTTATCAGCAGCGCTAAAACCTGAACCTATAGCCAACCCTTCCGGAAAATTATGTATAGCTATACCTATTCCCATCAACATACCCATCTTTATATAGTCTTTACCTTTATATATGCCCTTTTTCCTTCTTATTCTATACATGACTTCATCCAAAAATACTATAATGGACACCCCTAGTATTATCCCTAAAATACTGTATCCTGTATGGGCAATCTTAAACGCCTCGGGTAATAGGTCAAAACATACCACGGACAGCATCAGCCCTCCGGCAAAACCTAACAAGGTGCTTACCAGCCTTTTGGAAGGGGATATCAAGCACAAAGCAGTCATTCCCCCTAACCCTGTACCCACCATCCCTGTAACTAATCCTATGATGGTCACCACTAACAGACTTTCCAATAGCATTCTCCCCTCTTCAGGATAAATCTGTTAACAGTTTATTCTAAACAAAAACATTGTATTCCTGATTAGGGAACTTTGCCTGTTAATAATATTCGCTTTTATATTCTTTTTCTATGACCTCTTTATTTTTTCTCTTTTCTATATGTCTCTCAAGTTCTCCGCCTCTTATTTTTACCACAGGCAAACAAAACATTATGCCTGATCCCGGTTTTCTCATGTCTCCTCCTAAGGCTTCTTCTATAGCGTCCATTACTTTTTCCACTTGTTCTTCTTTTTCTATTACTGAAAATATCGTCTTGTTATAAGAAGAATCGCTATCCAACGTATTCATCAAACCGCCTACCAAAGGCACATCGAACAAATCGCTTTTGGCTATTTGACCTGCTCCTATTGAATCTATTACTGTTGCTCCCCTTATACCTGTCTTTTTAAATGCATCCAATACACTTCTCAGATATTCCGTTTCATTCAACACTACAAACAGAACATACATGTTCTACCATTCCTCTCATTCATATCAAAATCATTTTGATTAGTCTACAACTTCTTTTCTCTGCACAAGGCTATCAAAATTTCCGCCCCTCTGTTTTAAAACAGGTATGCAAAACATTATACCTGAATCGGGCTTTTTCATGTCTCCTCCCATTATTTCTTCTACTGCATCCATAATCTTGTCTACATCTTCTTCTCTCTCCACAACTGAAAAAATAGTCTTGTTTTTTAACGTTCCATCTTCCAAGGATTGTACCAAATTCATGAGGAAGGATTTGCTCTTTTTTAATGCTTTTCTAGCCTGCCCTGCTCCTATACTATCCATTATAGTCGCACCTGTAACTCCCATCTCTCTCATCTTTTTGACTATAGGTTTAAGTTTATCCAAATCATTTAATACTATAAAAAGTCCGTACAATAATTTTCACCTCCCGGACATTCTCTTCAATCATGAGCTCACTCTATCGCTTTCAACTTTTTCTCCTGTTCTGCAGCTGTCAGTGCATCTACCACCTCATCAATGTCTCCATCCAAAAAAGCCTCCAGCTTATATACAGTCAGCCCTATACGATGTTCTGTTACTCTACCTTGAGGAAAATTATATGTCCTTATCCTCTCACTTCTATCTCCAGTGCCTACCTGTATTTTCCTAGCTTGAGCCAGTTCCGCATCTTTTTCCTGTTGCATATTATCGAGCAATCTGGCCTTTAATACACGCATAGCCTTCTCCTTGTTTTTCAGCTGGGACTTTTCATCCTGACATGTTACGACAACACCTGTGGGCATATGGGTTATTCTTACAGCAGAGTCTGTGGTATTTACACTCTGTCCTCCGTGTCCTGAAGATCTGAACACGTCAATTCTCAAATCATTAGGATTTATCTGTATATCTACATCCTCAGCCTCCGGAAGCACAGCTACTGTTACAGTAGATGTATGAATCCTTCCTCCAGATTCTGTAGTAGGTATTCTCTGCACTCTATGCACACCACTTTCATACTTTAATCTGCTGTATGCACCTTTACCTTCTATCACGAATATTATTTCCTTAATTCCTCCTATTTCTGTATAGTTGGAACTCATTATTTCAGTCTTCCATCCTTTACGCTCTGTATAGCGAAAGTACATCCTGTACAGATCAGCTGCAAACAGCGCAGCCTCGTCTCCCCCTGCACCCCCTCTGATCTCAATTACAACGTTCTTTTCATCATTTTCATCTTTAGGAATCAACATCAATTTCAACTGCTGTTGCATTCTGGCTTTATCCTCATTCAGCTGTTTCAATTCGCCTTCCACCATCTCTATAAAGTCTCTTTCATCTTCTTGCTCCAGCATTTCTTCCGCTTCTTGAATCTGCTTACAAATATCACTATATTTTCTATATTCAGTCACTATCGATTCCAATTCCGCATGTTCTTTAACTAATATTGTCCACTGATTATTATTTGCAATGATTTCAGGATCCGATATTTTTCTGCTCAGTTCTTGATATCTTTTTTCGATCAATTCTAATTTATCTAGCAAATTTATTTCACCCCGATCAATTTTTCACATAATCAATTATTATATCACAACGTTATTTTAACATAAAATTCGTAATTGTTAAGCACATTGATTTATTTTCATACAATTTTCCTTATAATATATCTTGTTTAAAACTTTATCTTAAATATAATATATACCCTCAAAAAACTTGGTTAAGCTACTCAACAAGAACATATGTATAGAACCCATCAATACATTTAAACAAAAAATATACTCCTAATAAAAGGAGTATTTTCTATCAAAACTATATATTTTTTATGGCTGCATATTCCCCCTGTGTCTACACCTCTTTCTACAAAAACTATCCCTCCTGCCCATACAGCATGTAATATTTGTAGAATTGCATTCAGGGCATTGATATTCTCCCGTGAAAACTTTTTGGTAGTTCTCATAACTATCCTTCCACGTATTGCCACAGTCTCGACATACTATGTTACATATGTTTTTTGTAAAATTGCCGCCTCGGATGATTATCGCTTTCCCGTTTACAAGGCTATCAGCTGTCTTGATCCTTGCAGAGTTTAATATGCGTTGAAAGGTCTGCCTGGAAACGTTCATTTTTTCTGCACAAGCCTGTTGATCCATACCCTCTAAATCTTTAAGCCTTAATGCCTCCAGTTCCTCTACCTTTAGTATGTTTTCATCCATGCTTTTTTCCGGTATGCCTGTAGGGATAAAATGCCTGGTTTCAGGAAAGAATTCCACTCGTCTCCATTTTTTAGGCCTGGCCACTTTTATCACCTTTGTTTTCGTGGCATACATTCTCCCCGGGTTTTAAAGCACCTTTTATATAGCCATTTGCCACATCATCTACATCTCCACAAGCGCCCGTTATTACATCTATGCCTCGCTGTCTGAATATTTCCAGTGCACTAGCACCCATTCCTCCTGATATTATACAGTCTATACCCTTATCCCCTAAAAAGTTGGGCAAAAAACCGGGCTTGTGTCCAGGATTTTGCAAAATTTTAGTCCCTACTATATTGCCCCGTTCTATATCAAATACTTTAAAAGCATCGCAATGGCCAAAGTGCTGTGCCACTTTTCCATCTTTAACTGCTATAGCGATATTCATTTATAACTCCCCCTTAATTTTTTGACATTATTTTTGTATTTCCGAGGAAATTATCTGCCACTTGTTTGAAAAAGTCAGGATTTACTTGGCTAACAAGCTCTATTTTGCCTTCATCGCAAAGTTTTACAAATTCCAAATCAACAGGCAGTCGACCTAATACTTCTATATCATTTTCTTTTGATATTGACTCCAAATGGCTTTCCCCAAATATATTTATCCTTGTACCACAGTCAGGACACATAACATAAGCCAAATTTTCAACTATGCCTGTGATAGGTATATTCATCTGTTTAGACATATTTACTGCCTTCCTGACTATGATGGAAACTAAGTCTTGTGGGGAAGACACAATGACTAATCCATTTACAGGCATAGACTGCATAACTGTGAGGGGTACATCTCCTGTTCCGGGAGGAAGGTCTATCAAAAGATAATCCAGTTGGCCCCATTCAGTCTCTTCCCAAAATTGTTTGACTACACCTGCTATCAGTGGGCCTCGCCAGATAACTGGGGTATCCTCATCTTCCAACATCAAATTTATAGACAATACCTTTATACCTTTTACTGTGCTTACAGGGAGATATCCCTGTTCTCCCCTTGTTGCCCTTTTATCGCTTAATCCAAATATTTTAGGTATGCTTGGACCTGTAATATCCCCATCTAAAATACCTACTTTGTATCCTTTATCTGCAAGAGATACCGCAAGCATTCCAGTAATAGAGGATTTACCTACTCCTCCTTTTCCACTCATCACTGCTACCACGTTTTTTATATCATTTTCCATAACAATACTGCACCTCCGGCTATGTGTAATATAGGTAATCAATTTTAAAAATTAATAAACATCATGCGCAAGTGTTACATACATATTTGTTATTATATTTGTAAATACAGCAGTACCGGGTACATATATATAGAAGGTTAGTGAATTGCTCATGAACCGTCCTTCTATATATATGTTCCGTGCATAGTTGCTGTCATATTCATAAATACGGCATATCTCTGCCACACTATATTATATAAATACTGAATGTATAGTATGGCACATTAAGTCGCATTTCCGGGTATTATATACTCCCTTTTGAAAGCTTCGGTTAATACTCCAGACAGGAAATTGTATGCAAGGTTAATGAATTGCTCATAAATGATCTTGCATACAATTCCCGTGGGCAGTTACTGTTACATACGACACAGAAGGACCGTCCCCTTGTGTCGTATAAGGCCAGCTTGTTGGCATATGCTCAATATAATTATATTCCTGTATATCACTGTCTGTCAACTATTTATCTGAATAATTATCCGACAGTGGAAATAACTACTCTATCGATAGACGCAAGGTCTTTTAGAATACGTATATCTTTAAAATAACCTGTATTTAGAATAATATTTTCTACATCTCGGCTCTGACCGTATCCTACCTCAAAAACCAATATACCCCTATCTCCCAAGCATCGGGGAGCTTTTTCGGTTATCAGTCTGTAAAAATCCAGCCCGTCTCGCCCTCCATCAAGTGCCTCTACCGGCTCAAAATCTTTAACTTCCCTCTGCAACTTTGCAATTTGTGCAGATGGTATATATGGAGGATTAGATACTATTATGTCCAAACCTTTACCCTCCAATCCGGACAAAAGGCTTGTTTTGATAAAATCTATGCTAGTATCCACCCCATGCTTTCTTGCGTTGCTTTTTGCAACCTCCAAAGCCTTTTCGCTGATATCAGTAGCATAAATTTTTGCATTATAGATATATTTTGCAAGGCTTACAGCAATAGCACCGCTTCCGGTACCTATGTCTGCAATTGTTATATTGGGTTTTGTTTGCAAAATTTTTTTTGACAACCGGATTATTTCTTCAACCAATATCTCTGTATCAGGCCTAGGTATTAACACACCGGATTTTACTTCAAAGTCCAGAGACATAAACTCTCGTTGGCCTATTATATATTGGACAGGTTCTCCCCTAATCCTGCGGGTTAACATACAATTATAAAGGGATAACTCCTCATCACTGAGGACTTTATCCCTGTTTATATAAAGATATATCGTTTGTTTATCCAATACCCTTGACAACATGATTTGAGCATCCAACCTAGGGTTTTGTACTCCATTTTCAGCAAGCTTTTTCTCAGCGTTTCTCAGCACAGCCATTATTGTACTACTTTTCACTGGAAGGCAACTCCTCTCCAGTTCCTACAAACTCTACGTTGTTGAACGCTTCTATGGCTACTTCCAATTGTTTATCATCAGGCTCTCTGGTGGTAAGCTTCTGCAACATGAGTCCGGGATAGACCAATGCTTTTACGAATTTGGAATCCGACTTTCCTGCCCATCTTATCACTTCATAGGATAATCCTGCTACTATGGGCATCAACAATATTCTGGTGATTATCCTGTAGAATATATCTTTCCACCCTAATAGAGAAAATAACAGAATACTGATCACCATAACTATTAAAAGAAAGTTTGTCCCACACCTTGGGTGCAAAGTGGTGAACTGCCTCGCATTTTCCACTGTAAGCTCTTTTTCGTGCTCATAACAATGTATCACTTTATGCTCTGCCCCATGGTATTCAAATACCCTCTGTATATCCTTGAGCCTAGATATAGAGAATACATATATCAAGAATATAGCAATTCTCAAAACACCTTCAACTAAATTTAATAATACCTCGCTACCTACCTTATCCTTTAAAAAGTTTGCAGCAAATGTAGGTATTATTATGAATAGAAAAACTGATAAAAATAAAGCTATAACTACAGAAACGACCATAACTATATCATCAATATCTTTCCCGGTTTTTTCAGCTAAAAACTTCTCAAATTTAGAAGGCTGTTCTTGCTCTATTTCTTCTCCATACATCTCTGCAGAGGCAGTTAGAGATTTTATGCCGGTAGTAAGAGCCTCTACAAAGGCAGCCATACCCCTAAAAATAGGAATGCTAAAAATTTTATATCTCTTTGATATAGGCACTATATTCTCCCGCATAATTTCTATTTGATCATCCGGTCTGCGTACTGCTATAGCCATCCTTTTGGAGTTTTTCATCATAACTCCTTCTATAACCGCCTGACCCCCCGTTGTAGTCTTCTTCATAATATTCCCTCTTTCATAACTATTTATTTATACCAGGGCAATTATATAAATAATTATAAGGTATACAAAACAAACTGTAAACTCAATTTCAGTATACAAAAAAATAAAGACTGAAGCATTTCATTTAAACTCCAGTCTTTATCATTATTTAATATCTTCGTCAGTAAGTCCATACTTTTTCTTGAATTTATCAACACGTCCGCCTGAATCAACGAATTTTTGCTTGCCTGTAAAGAACGGGTGACATTTAGAGCAAATCTCTACTTTCAATTCTTTATTGGTTGAACCTGTCTTAAATGTATTGCCACAAGCACACCTTACCTCGGCATCCTCATAGTATTTTGGATGTATTGCTTCTTTCACTGATATCACCTCTTTCGTATTTATCTATATCAAATCACATATATTAGCTTATTAACTATTAGATTATAACACATACAAAAATCGAGTTCAAGAAATATTGTCCAACAGGTGCATTTTTATTTGTTATGTCAATATGCTAAAAGAAATAGGCAAAGAAATTAATTAGAAAACAAGTGAAAATCGCATCAATGTTTCCACCGTTTTTAGTAGATCGATTTTGGAGCGCAGTCTGGCTTTTTCAAAGGGGATTGCCAACCTATTTATACTGAACACAGCATTGATACCCTTTTTATACACCATTTCAATATCGTCTCCTATATCTCCTACAATAGCCACTGCAGGTATATTGCTGGCAAGTGCTCTTTCACCGATCCCTATGGGTACCTTGCCTCTTAAACTCTGTCCATCTATTTTGCCTTCTCCGGTTATAATCAAATCAGCCTCACAAATAATTTCATCAAAATTCACCGTATCTAAAATTGTCTTGATTCCCGACTGTAGTTTTGCAGAAGCAAAGGCCATAAGTCCAGCTCCGAGACCCCCGGCAGCGCCACCGCCCGGTATCTTATGCACTCTAATTCCCAGTTCCTTATGAATAATTCCTGCATAATGTTTTAAGTTATCATCCAAATATTTAACCATATCTCCATCCGCTCCCTTTTGAGGGGCGAAAATATAGGCAGCACCATTTTCACCATATAGGGGATTATCAACATCACAGGCCACTATGATCTCACAACTATCCAATCTTTTATCTCGTTGTGATATATCTATGTGTTGTAATTGTGCGAGTCCCTCACCATTTAATGGTACGGGATTATTATCCTCGTCCAAGAATTTTACCCCAAGGGCTGCTGCAAATCCAATGCCTCCGTCATTTGTAGCGCTTCCCCCTATCCCCAAGATAATTTTTGTACACCCTCGGTTAAGGGCGTCTAACACAAGCTGTCCTGTCCCATACGTAGTTGTCTTACAAGGGTTTTTCTCCTCTTCTACCAAGGGAAGCCCTGAAGCTGCAGCCATCTCAATAACAGCAGTTTTTTTGTCAGGCAAAATAGCATAAAAAGAGTCTATCTCTCTAAACAAGGGATCTTTTACCTTTAAATCTATTCTGGTACCTCCAATAGCAGCTAAATATGCTTCAACCGTCCCTTCCCCTCCGTCAGCTATCGGAACTATTATAGTTTTAATATCCGGACGTATGTTATGGATGCCCTTTTGAATAATTTTACAAACCTCTACAGAAGACATTGTCCCTTTGAACGAATCAGATGCTATCACTATCTTTTTCAATTGTCCACCCTCCTCATGTACCAGTTTTAACACAAGGGGACGATCCTTTTGTGTTGTTAGTTATTACAACACAGAAGAACCGTCCCCTTGTGTCTGTGTTGTATCTAAACAAAAATCATCGTCAGTATTGAAACGATCACTATAGTCACTAAACCCTGTATCAAGGTAACACCTGTTTGACACTTATAGGCAGTACCAGTATCCATGTCTGAAAATTGGGATACTACCCAGAAATAACTATCATTTGCGTGGGATACAGTCATAGATCCTGCACCGATAGCCAATAATACCAATACCTTTGCAAATTCAGTGGTCATCCCCAAAGCAGGCATCAAGGGTGCAACCATAGCTGATGTAACAATCATAGCAACAGTGGATGCTCCCATAGCCGTTTTCAGCAACATGGCTATCAAGAAGGGGAGAAATATACCCATATTGTGTTGTAACAATGAATTGCTCAAGGCATCTGCTATAGGCAATTCACGAAGCATAGCACCTAA